>DNOQ01000087.1 GCA_003501665.1 Bacteroidales bacterium
CTTCACCGTCCCTTCCGAAAAGGAGACAGTCAATGCGGCTCTGACTGTTATAGGGAACGGAGTATTCAAGTGCAATATAGTTGTCTGTCAGGCCTGCGATCTCTATCAGGTCCCTTACACGGGAGAGCGAGTTCTGCCATGATGTATATTCGGCAACCCCTGCATGCCTGCCGGTAACTGATAGAAAAGACTCATCCATTATATCAGCGATGCGGTTGAACCGGTTATGCTCGACGAATTCAGTTACAAAGCCCTTGTAGATTAACATTGATCAGAGGTCTGTATACTTGGTTGCGATGTTCTTCGACTTATCAACAGGATATTTCAATCCGTTTTTACGGATCTTGTCAAGTACAATCAGCTTCACTTCTAAGCCATTTTTTTCCGCAAGCAGCAAGGCAAATGCAAATATGTCGGCCAGTTCTTCTGTGATCTTCTCTTTGTCCACCATTTCTGCCTCCTCAGTTCTTTTCCACAGGAACAGCTCGTTCAGCTCGGCAGCTTCAATAGATATTGCCAGTGCCAGATCCTTTGAATTATGGAACTGTTCCCAGTGCCGTTCGTCGCGGAACTTCACAAGCTCATCAATAAGTACCTGAAAATCATTCATTGATAATAAATTAATCCCACATTACAATCATCCCTCCATCCAGGTCCTTCTCCATCTTCTCACCGCATTCCGGGCAAGGGCAGTCGCTGGCAGACCATTTTAACAGGTTCTTGCCGGATCCGCAAACCGGACAAACATAAAAATTGAGGCCGGTTCCGGACTTGCTTTTCCTGACCTGCGCCTCTTCCCTGGTATACTCCTGTCCGTATTCCCCGGTACAGACATCAACAATTTCCCTGCACGACCCGCAGATATACGTGTCAGTTACGGCATGCATACCAGAATCCATGCCGCCGGATGCCGTTGCCCGGTAGCCGCACTTGTTACATTTGAAGGTGTATTTTGTTCCCATCGTGGTGAGGTTGGCTGGTTCCTTGTAAAGATAGTTAAATTGTGCTAAAGGATCATGCAATCTTGCGGTCATGTAATCATGCAATCGAAAAATGGTTATCTTTAATCATTACTAATCAAACTCGTGCTAATATGTCGACTATAAAGAATTTTGAAGATCTCGATTTATGGAAAAATTCGAGAGAACTGGTTAATCTTATTTACCAGGATTTTTCTAAAAATAAGGATATTGTCTTCCGGAACCAGATCACAAAAGCCGGGATTTCTGTAATGAACAATATTTCGGAGGGCTTCTGCCGTTCAGGTGATGCTGAATTCAGACAGTTTCTCAAAATAGCGAAAGGTTCTTCCGGCGAAGTAAAAAACATGTACTACATCGCAGAAGATCTTAATTATATTAATCATGAGATTGCCGATGACAGAAGAACTCGCTGCCAGAAACTCATGAACAGCTTCGGCGGCTTTATTAAATACCTCAAATCCTGACAAATCAGGATCGCACTATTGCACGATTGCCGGATTGCACGATCAAGTGACATCATCGGGCAATCCGGAGATAAATATTCCATTGGTGTTACACACAATACCTGTCTATCAGCTCCTGTTCATATCCCGATTTTCTTGCTCTTTTTGCAATCAGTTTCAGGACAGGAAAGATCAGGGTAAAGAATCCGGGAATATTCATGTCGGACATTGTTGCAACCAACGCAAGATCCCTAATTCTCCGGGGAATTCCATTTTTATCAGTAAGCCCGTCTCCGGCCATTCCATATAAGATCCGCAAAGAATTTTCGAAACCTTCATGACCCGGCTTGATTTCAGTTCTGAACTTAATTTCCCTTTTGGAAGGATTGAAAAAGTAATGAAGATTATTGGGCTTAACTGTATGTGATTCTCCGGGTTTCAGGATTTTTTTTGCGCTCCTGCCCAAACCAACACCTACCTCACCATCCAAGGCCGTAAACGTTTCGGAATAGCTCTTATGATAGTGAAGGGGATTTTTACCTCCGGCCTGAAGGATAACTTCCATCTCAGATATCTTTCCTCCTGAATCGGAAGATGTTCTGACAAATGTTACTTTGTCCCTGAACAGCGGATTAAAAATTACTCTTTCCATAACCAATGTATTAGTTTAACTAATGATAATTTTTTTCTCTACCGGCAAGGAGTATTTCATTTAAAACAATTTGGAATTGAAAAGGTTTGCCGAAAAAATGGTTAGGTAATACAGACATGCAACAGCAGAATGAAAATGCCTGAATTAGCGGTTTAAGTTTATTAGCCTTGTCAGGATTGCACGATCGCATGATTGCATGATTGCACGATTATTTACCTACCTTTGCGGTTTCCAAAAACCGTGGTTATTACCGAAGGACTGACATACCGCAGGATCTTCCTTTTCTGGGGGCCGCTGGCACTTACATGGCTGATGATGGCGCTGGAGCAGCCGATCCTTATTGCTTTCATTGCCCGCCTGAGTGAAGCAAAATATAACCTCGCTGCCTTTGGCATAGCAGGATCGTTCGCCATGATAATAGAAGCACCCATAATTATGCTGATGAGCGCCTCTACAGCACTTGTCACGGGACGCCACTCCTATATGAAGCTGAAAAGATTCACGGATATACTTAATGCAGGTATTACGGCTTTTCAGCTGATCGTTCTTTTCCCTCCGGTATTCAACTATATTGTAGTAGTTCTGATGGATGTGCCAGTGGAAGTAGCCAGGATTGCCCACATTGCACTTCTTATTTTCCTTCCCTGGGCCGCATCAATAGGGTACAGGCGATTCTACCAGGGGATCCTCATCAGGAATAACCTTACGCGAAGGGTAACCTACGGGACAATGGTACGGCTGGCAGTTATTGTGATCGCCGGATTAATCCTTTATTTCGCAGGAGCCAAAGGGGCATACGTTGGAGCGGGAGCAATGTCGATAGCCGTGATATGTGAAGCGATAGCCACCAGGTTCATGGTTTCCCGCACCCTGAAGGATCTTCATCTGAAAGAAGATACGGAGAATGGCACTATGCGTTTAAGATCAATTGCGAAGTTTTACTATCCGCTTGCGTTTACCTCTATACTGTCGCTTGGAGTGCATCCGTTCGTAACTTTCTTCCTGGGCCGGAGCTATATGGCAGTGGAGTCGCTGGCTGTTCTTCCTGTTGTGAGTTCGCTGGTATTTATTTTCAGGAGTCTGGGATTATCATACCAGGAGGTTAATATTGCCCTGATAGGGAAGCAAAAACAGAACTATACTCTGTTGAGAAATTTTGCCATCTATCTCGGATTAGCTGTTACTTTCCTGATCTCGGTCCTGGCTTTCACACCACTGGCCGAAATATGGTTCATAAACATTTCCGGCCTCAGCAGGGAACTTGGTGACCTGTCATACCTTCCGCTTAAGATAATGATACTCCTTCCGGCACTTACGGTCCTGTTGAATTTCCAAAGGTCTTCCCTCATAACAAACGGAACTACCGGCCCGATCTCGGTGGCTACAGCATTGGAGCTTATCGGCATAATCGCGGTATTGCTCGTATGTGTGGTATTCCTCAACATGACAGGAGTGGTCGCAGCCTCACTTGCCTTCATGATCGGGCGGAGCATGTCGAACCTGTACCTGATACCGAAACAGATGGCGGCTGCTAAGACATGGAAATAAAAAGCCTGGTGGATGCGAACTTAAAAGTGGTCATTCAATAGTCATTCGATGGTCATTCAATAGTCATTCGATTGTCAATCAAGGGTTGTTAAATAATTGATCAATGGTCAAAAAATACATCGTTAATCGATAATTTGCATGATGATTTCGTATTAATTCCTGCCCAGGATTTTCGATGCAATTTTTCTGAAAAAGCCTCCCAGTTTTTTGAAAAATGATCCGGAAGAAGTATTTTTAGCGATATTCTCCTGACTAACAGCAGATTCAAAAACTTCTTTTTCAATAAGCTGATCCGGGTTCATTGCATTTTCTCCTATGTCACCTTTCTTTGAGTCATCTTCACCTTTTTGAAGAAGTGATTGCAGAGAAGAGTTCTTAACAAAAGATTCCGTGTCAATTTCAGTCAGTGCCCTTACAGAATCCATGAAGCCTTCAAGCATAACATTGTCTTTCCCCTCTTCTTCTATTACTCCAGTAAAGACAGACTTTTTAAAATCGAGTAAGTACAATATACGGTGTTCAATTGTACCTCTTGAAATAAAATTGAACACATTGATATGCTTTTTCTGACCGAGCCTGTATATACGCCCGATTCTCTGTTCCAGAACAGCAGGGTTCCAGGGAAGATCCATATTAATCAATATGTTTGCAGACTGAAGATTAACACCAACTCCTCCGGCATCAGTAGAAAGGAATATTTTCAACTCCGGGTCCTTCTCGAACCTCTCAATTATGTTGTTTCTCTGGCTTGCAGGGATATCCCCGTTCAGGTATTCAAACGAGAGGTTTCTTTTATTGAGCTCCTTTATCAACAGGTCAAACATGCGTTTCCACTGACTGAAAATTACCAGTTTGTTCCCGGGATTTTCGGTCAATTCTTCTATGATTCCTGAGATTTCCCCGATCTTGTTACCATGGTTTGTATTTGTGTTCAGTATATATGTTGAATCACAAACCATTCGCATACAATTAAGATAAATGAGGAGTTGCTGTCTCTCCTCTTCACTCAAATGACCGGTTCGGATCCACTTGTTTACCAACTGCGAAACATGATCATAGTAACTGTTATGATCTGCCATTTGCTCCCCTGTCATTTCCACAAAGAAATTTTTGTCAACTCTGTTGGGTAGCTGGCCGGCAATTTCTTTTTTGGTTCTTCTGATCAGAATTTCTTCTAATGTTTTATTAATATTCCGAAGGTTCCTGTAACCTGTCAACTTACCATTTTCGTCTGTTACCTGATGATTATCAAGAAATTTAAACAATGCTCCCAACCTGTACCTGTCAATATACTCAACTATGGAATGGATCTCGTCAATTCTGTTTTCAAGCGGAGTCCCAGTAAGTACTATTAAGTATTCTGATCTGATTTTCTTCACCGACTGCGCGGTTTGGGTTTTCCAGTTTTTAATCCTCTGCGCTTCATCAATGATCACCAGATCAGGTTTCCAGGCATAAATAAATTCCAGATCGTTTCTGCCGGCTCCGTAGCTGATAATCTTTATGAGATCTGTTTGGGCATATAAATCTTTCCGTTTATGAATTAATCCTTCAACAATGGTTGACGTTCTGCCTGTAAATTTCTCGATTTCACTTTTCCACTGATATTTCAGGGAGGTAGGGCAAATAATCAGGATTTTATTAACATTCAGGTGTTTATGGAATAATTCAATCGCGGCAATAGTCTGAATGGTCTTCCCCAGTCCCATATCGTCAGCCAGAAGTACTCTGCCGGCCTCGAGAATTCGTATCACGCCGTCTTTCTGATAGGGATATAAGCGGGTATCAATAAGGTTCTCGAAGACTTTGCTATCCCTGCCCTGCGGGAAAATATCAGCAACAAGTTTTTTCCTTTCTTCTTTTTTCCGATGCTGGTCGATCATCTGAAAGATATCAGGATATACCTTTATATCCGGATCAGTGATTTTTGCCTTGTGAATGAAAGAACCCAATTCTGATAGTTCATCCGGGAATAAAAATCCATCATCGTCAAAAAACTCCCTTTCATCTTCGAAAACAGTAATTGAATCTGCCTTTTTCAGCCGGATTCTCCTTTCTTTTCCATAAAAGACACTTAACGAAGAATACCCATTCTCCTGCCTCAAATTAAAATACTTTCTGTATCTTTTGAATTTCTCAAAATTCAGCAGTGTATATTCTATATGCTTGCAGGTGCCCAGATTGTTAATCGTGAAATCCGGGCAATTGCAGAAATGAAAGCTTTTAATATTGTCTCGGATGGATACCTTGTAGGTATTCCCGGATTCCGGATTGAAGACTTCAAAGTCGGAGAAAAACGGATGGTTCCCGATATTCTTAATCTTGAAACGCTGATCTGCTGCAAATTGCTTTCTCAAATGTGTTTGCCATTCTTCCACATTCATTCCGGAAGGCTTCCGCGAGTGTGACACTCTGTCTTTTTTCGAAGGTTTTTGCATGATGCCGTGATTTTTACAAAGATTAAAACAAATGGTAAGAATGACCATAAAAAGAAGGCTCTTTTCTCTAATTAATTTTGAACATTTAATAGATCAATACAGTACTGGTGTTTGTAGTAAGCAAGCATCGTCAGAACTTCCATTTCTACGTCGGGAGGTATCGGGTCTGCGGAAATTATATTAAATCAAAAATTTGCTTTTTAACTTAGCAGATCTTCAATTTCTTGTTTTAATTTCGGAAGGTATTTTATTATTGTTCCCCAAATGATTTCATTGTCAATTTTGTCGTAACCGTGAATTACACGATTCCGCATATTGATGATTTGTTTACTGCTTGAAATGTGAATTGTTGAATCAATCTTTTCTATTCGATTCATTGCTTCACCGATAATTTCAAATTCTCTTTCTACTGCTCTACGAAGCATTTTATCAGCAATATAGATATTGAAATCTCTTTTCTCCCCAAGATAATATTCAATCGATTCAACTGATTCTTTAATATCGTAAAGAAGTTTTTTTATCTCAAGCTTCATATATTGGAGTCTTGGTTAGATTAATTGATTCAATAAAATATGGATTACCCAATGATTTATCGGTAACCAGGTCAACAGGCCGCTTAAATATATTTTCCAGTTTTTCAGTTAACTCAAAATAAGTGTCGGCGTAATCTCCGTAATCCATTGGATTGAATGAGATTAATAAGTCAATATCGCTAGTGTCACTGAATTCTTCTGTACAAACAGAGCCAAATGCATATAAGGATTTTACATTGTATCTTAAACACAATGCTTTTAACTTCTCAATATTATCTGTCAATATTCTATGCATCTCTTTTTATTTGGTCATATCAAAAATAATCTTTTTATGACTGATATCCAAGTCACCTCTTTTACAATTGGTTACAACAACTGATTGAATACGGTGATGTTAATACCAGTAATACTTATCGGGTTGATACCGGATTCATATGAGACGGCTGACAAAGCACGATTGTCCCGACCGATAAGTCGGGATCTTCGCGGAGTTTATCCCGCGAAGCCTGCGACTCGATTGCAGGATTGCATGATTTATCCTCAATCCCATATTATACTAACTTTACTTCCGGATAAAAGTCGACAGACATGAAAACAGCAGTTATTACAGGCGGAACAAGAGGCATTGGTGCGGGACTTGTAAGAGATTTTCTTGAACGCGGATGGAACGTGGCATATTCAGGGACCTCGGATAAATCGATTGAAAAGTCATTGCCGGAGCTTCAGGGTAAGTTCAGAGAGAGTAGTTATGCCGCGTTTAAGTGTGATGTCATAAACGAACATGATCTGAACGGATTATGGGAAGGCGCCGTTAAACAATTTGGCAAAGTCGACATATGGGTTAATAATGCAGGAATCGCTAACCCGCGGAAAGTGACCCTGAGATTTCTCCAGGCTCCCTTTTCAAAGCGGGATGTAGTAAGTAAATATCTGTAATCTACCAGAATATCCATTCCGGATCATTGGGCGGTTCCTGGCCGGCCAATATACTCATGGTAATAGAAGCCTTGCTATGATAAGTTGAAGGGTTACACAAATACTGACACCGAAGGTGTCAACGTCCAATAACCCGGGTTGCGCCCCGGGAAAGTAGATCGGAATCAATCACGCAAACCCGGCGGGGTTGAATTCCAATTAATTCATGTATATTTTACAGTATTAATAATGAGTGCCTTATGATGCTTTCATTGGAAGTCGACCCCCCGCTGGGGCGGGGCAGGCTCTCCGGCATTGTACGATCTTTTAAAAAAAAAGAATAAATTTACCTCTGATACCTGGCAACAAAACTTTAAAAACCACTGCTATGAATAAATCCCTTTTCCTCATTATGTGCTTAACGGTCTGTTTTAACAGGTCTCCCCTTGCTGCACAGGAGTTTGTCGCCAATTACGACGAGTCGAAGGTGCCCTCTTACACTCTGCCCGATCCGCTGACCTTCAATAACGGCGATAAGGTGCTTAACGAAAAAGACTGGGAAAGACGACGTTCCGGGATATTGAAAATATTTGAAAACGAGGTGTATGGGATAAGTCCTGCATGGAAGGGTGAAATAATCCCGGTTGAACTGTCGTCAAAAACAGATGCCCTGGGAGGTATTGCCATCCGCAGGGAGATCCAGCTTACCCTGAAGAACGGGTCGCGCGAACTATCGATGGTGATGCTGCTCTACCTGCCCAGGTCGTCAGGTCCGGTGCCCGTTTTTCTGGGGTATAATTTCGGAGGAAACCATACAGTGACTGATGAGCCGGGTATCCTGCTTCCAAACTCCTGGATGAGAAACAATGCCGGGGATGGTGTGGCCAATAACAGGGCTTCGGAAGCCGGAAGGGGCAGGGCGGCTTCTGCATGGCAGGTAAAGGAACTGATCTCAAGGGGATATGGCCTGGCCACCATCTACTACGGTGATGCCGATCCGGATTTTGATGACGGATTCAAGAACGGCGTGCACGGGTTATATGACCTGAAGCCTGATGGTTCTTCATGGGGATCGATAGCGGGATGGGCCTGGGGATTGTCGCGTGCCATGGATTACATCGAGACTCTCCCGGCCATTGATGCGAAGAAGGTAATAGTGATGGGACACTCGCGGCTTGGGAAGACAGCCCTCTGGGCAGGTGCAACAGATACACGGTTCGCCGTTGTTATCTCCAATAACTCGGGATGCGGCGGGGCCGCACTCTCAAGGAGAGCGTATGGGGAGACTGTCGGACGAATAAATACATCATTCCCGCACTGGTTCTGCGGTAATTTCAACAAGTATAACGAAAAAGAGGAGACACTTCCGGTTGACCAGCACCAGCTGCTTGCACTTATTGCTCCCCGTCCGGT
>DNOQ01000063.1 GCA_003501665.1 Bacteroidales bacterium
GCCATTTCAGCTTTTATCACAACCGGTTATATACCCTCTCCATGATAACTGGAAAGCTAAAAGAGCCTCTGATGTACTTATTGACGGAACCCGGCTTACGAGTTCAGCATTCAGTCATGAAGGGTGGATTAAGGCGGTGGTCCCGGGAACAATTCTTACAACACTTCTTCATAACAAGCTGGTTCCTGATCCGTTTTTCGGATTAAATAATAATCTCGTCCCCGATATTTATGATACCGGACGAGATTATTATACATACTGGTTTTATAATGAGTTTGAGATCCCCGATCTTAAGGAGGGTCAGCAGGTATGGTTGAATTTCAGGGGAATAAATTATTTTGCCGATATCTTCCTCAACGGAAAGCGGGTAAATACCAGTACCCATAAGGGAATGTTTATAAGGGAAAAATACCTGGTGACTCAATATATTAACAAGGAAAAACCAAACAGGCTGGCTGTCTGGGTAGCACCTCCCGATCCCGTGGGTAATGCAGCTGCCGGTCAGGGTGGCGACGGAACAATCGGCCGGAATGTAGCAATGCAATTTACTGCCGGCTGGGACTGGATATGCCCGATACGGGACAGGAATACAGGTATCTGGGACCAGGTAAATATTGAGATAACCGGAGCAGCTGACCTCAGAAATCCCTATGTTGAGACCAGGGTTCCGGGAACCCGTCTTCCCGGCGAAAAACAGGCTCCCTCATTTGTAAAGACATCCGTTGAGCTGATAAATCCTTCATCAAGAGTAATTAACGGCATACTGCGCCTGGAATTCGAAAAATACAAGCTGAGTATAAATGCCGTTCTCGAACCCTTTCAGGAAAAGATATTTTCATTCCCTGAAATAAAGGTGGAAAATCCAAGGCTCTGGTGGCCAAACGGGATGGGAGACCAGCCAATATACAACATGAAAATTGATTATGTTGAAGCGGATGGAACTAAATGCGATTCTGAAACTGTCACATTCGGTATAAGAGAGACATCGAATTATTTCGATAATGAGATAACGGCACAAATCTTTTCCGTGAACGGACAGAAAGTCTTTATCAAGGGTGGTAACTGGATAGCTTCTGATGCCCTTCTGAGACTTACAAAAGAAAGATATGATGCCGAAATAAGACTTCATGCCGGAATGAATATGAACATGATAAGGGTATGGGGAGGCGGACTGACTGAACGTCCCGAATTCTATGAAGCCTGTGACAAATACGGGATCCTGGTCTGGCAGGATATCTGGATCACCGGTGATTGTAACGGTGAATGGAACGATCCTCTGAAAAAAGAATCACAGGCAAGGAGGAAAGCTTATCCTGATGATCATGATCTGTTCAATGAATCACTGGTTGATCAGATCAAAATGCTTCGGAATCACCCGAGCCTTTACCTCTGGTGCGGGGGAAATGAAACCTACCCTCCTCCTGATATCCTGCAGGCACTTGAAAGAGAAATATTTCCGAAGTATGATCCCGCCAGATTCTTTCTTGATATGTCAACCTCGCCGAAACTTATGACAAATAAAATCGGGGGCGTCGGTGATGGTCCTTACGGCATAAGGGAGCCTGAAAAGATCTTCACCGAAAGATCATTCCCTTTTAATCCTGAAACAGGTTCCATAGGAATTCCAAACTTTGACGGCCTTATAAAATTCATACCGGAGAATGAACTGATACCCCCCCAATCACCCAGAACATCAGGATCATGGGCGTATCATAAATATCTTCCGCTCATGGATTTCCCTGAAAGGTATGGTAAAGTAAAGGATATCCGGGATTTCTGCATGAAGGCACAGCTGGTAAGCTATGAACAATACCGGGCACTTCAGGAAGCTTTCAATCATAAAATGTGGGACTGGTATACCGGAATGCTAGTCTGGAAGAACCAGAACCCCTGGACAGCCCTGAGAGGATTCTTCTATGACTATTATCTTGATTACACAGGCGGCTATTTTGGTTATAAGCATGGTGCAGCACCGGTACATATACAGCTTAATCTGAATGACTCTGCTGTTTGTGCTTTAAACCAGACTGCCAAAGATTTAAATAATATCACTGCGAGTGTTACTTTATATGATCTTCATGGTAAATCCGTCTCGGAAAACAAGAAACTGCTGACTCTTAAAGCTCATAATCTTGTACTTCTCGACAAAGTTGTACTTCCGGAAACAAATACTGAAGAGGTTTATTTTTTGAAATTACTCCTTTCGGATAAAGATAAGGTGATTGATGAGAATCTGTACTGGCTTTCAAACAAAGCCAGGTCATACGAAAAGCTTAATGAACTTGCTAAAGTAACGCTTAAGACAGATATCAATAAATCTGTTGATAATAAAGTAATTATTAATATATCCAATCCTGCTAACGAAACCGCCTTTTTCATACGTCTGAAGATCAATAACCAGGATCAGGAACTGGTTTTGCCGGTATTCTTTACGGAGAATTATTTCACCCTGCTACCGGGAGAAAACAGACAGGTTGAACTTGATCTTTCAACAGCAGGCAATAAAAATGAGTCTGATGAATTAAAACTGGTGGTTGAAGGCTGGAATATTGTGACAGAAGAAAAGAGATTCTGAAAACTGGTCATTGTCAGTTACCCTGAAGGATAGTTGTCATTCCCCGGTCAAGAGATTTGCCCCGGTATTGCTCATAATTACAATCAGCCCTTTTGCTGTTTATTATTCCCATGCTTCCAATCATGTTCCACATGGCATATCCGATATTTTTACTCTTAAATACAGAAACAACATCTTTCAGATAACCGATAGTAACATCGTGAGGAGTTTTGTTATACACCCCGAATTCCTGGATCATTACCGGAATATTCTGCTGCCTTGCGAGTTCAAGGTTAGCAATAATGCTCCCTAATGCCACCAGAGGATTTCCGTCTTCATCAGTTACCTTACCTTCGGATGTTAACCGGCAGGTTCTCTGTTTTGCCCCCCATGAGGTATTTCCCGGTATGATCACGGTTTCTTCATCCCCATAGCTAAAAGTTAGTCTGTTAAAGCTCAGCCAGTCCCCTTCAGTATTTGAGATTGTCAGACGTGTACCTCCTGAAGGCAGGACCACCGAATAATCTTTTCCTGAAATGTTCTGGTATCCCCATTGTGTAATGAGTATCTTTGTCCAGTCCTCTCCCGGATCAGAAGTGCAGATAAATACCTTACTGAAAATTTCGGAACCATCCAGTCTGATTTTAATTGTCGATTTATTTGAGACCTGCTGAACATTGATGGTTAGTTTTGTATCCTTACTGAAATTTCCTTCAAGCACAAGAGAAGACTGGTAATCAGCCTGCCATGGCCCGTACAGGTAAACAGGGATATCAGCCATCGGCCATACAGGCAGCGGCCAGGTATCTGAAGCTTCAACCCATGAAGCTTTATAGTGTGTAAGGGTCATGGGATCATAAACATGAAGTGCCTGAATAATATTCTTATTATTCTTTAATGATGGTATAATCTGTCTGCTGTAATTGAGGCCGTCCACAAATATGATCCTGTCGGGATTTATTCTCTGTATTCTATCGATGGTTCTCTGCATTACCTCTGCATATGTGTTTTCATCCATGTTTTTTGGCTCATTCAAAAGGTTAAAGCTGAGATCCCTGTATGAAATATCTTTGTAATGTTCAGCAAAATATGCCCAGTGTTTTATAAACGCTTCCTGAGCTTCCCGGTCCGTCCATAGGTCAAGCTCCTGATTGGATGGTACTGTTCCCGGATTGACACAATAACCGGGTGCTCTGTGAATATTTATGCAGATATGTACCCCGTATTGCTGACCCCATGCCAAAGCCTGGTCAATCTTAGAAATCTCTTCTTCCAGAAAAATATCCCAGTTACCTGTTAACGTATAAGTTCTGTAATCAAGAGGAAGCCTGGCAAAGTTAAATCCCAGATCTTTCAGGATAATAAATTCCTCTTCCTGATAACCGTTATTGGACCACCCCACATCATATTTTCCAAGGAGGTTGAATCCTTTATGTATCTGACTGAAGTCATGAAGATCGATTGGAGTGAAAACGAGGGGTTTGTCACTATTGTGCTCACACCCGGAGAAAGTAAGTGCTGCCAGAAGAAAAATCCTGCTAACCCATATAAAAATAGCACTCCTTCTATTTATCATTTTATTGTATTTCAATAAAAGTCAAGTATTAATCACTCTGTTCAGACAAAGTTAATCATAAAATCCTAATAATATGATCTTTAGAATTTAACCATAATAGTACAGGGTTTTTTACAGACAAAACATAGCAGGATCGTAAAATTTTGATTACCAGTATTAATAAATTTGTTCAGGATTGTTTTCTGTTATATATTTACTGAACTGAGATCATTAATTCTATTAAAATGAAAAAAATCTGCACAATTATTATTTGCGGAATGTTAGCCATCCCGCTTATGGCTGTCACATACCGTGTAAACAACCAGCTGACGGCCAATACTTCGGCAAAGATCTATACTGATCTCCAGGCTGCACATAATGCTGCAGCAAACGGAGATACAATAATGGTCGAAGGATCTCCATTGATTTATGGTGATGCTTTCACCTGTACGAAAAGACTCTTCATAAAAGGGCCGGGATATTTCCTGGATGAAAACCCGGGTATCTCTGCCAATAAATTAGCAGCACAGTTTACAGATCAATTTAACCTTGATGTTGGATCATCCGGTACTGTAATAATGGGTATTGTACACCAGATATCTTATATGAATGTTAATACCGATAATATTACTATCAGAAGGTGTCAGATTGGATTACTGCCAATTAAAAATGGTGTGTCAAATTTAACCATATCCGGGTGTTACTTTGAAACAACTGGTATATACCCAAATATTGGATCAAATCTTGTGACAAATCTTATTGTGACAAATTGCATTATTATAAATGCTGTTAATCTTTTATCAGGCTGTACAGGTACTTTTATTAATAACATATTTACTTCCAACTCTATTTTCATCCCCACAGGTTTTGTGATGAAAAATAACATAATGTTCACAACTGAGAAAACAGGTATTTCCCTTCCTGCCCTCGACGCTGCAGTGAGTTACAATATGTCGATTTCCGATCATTTCGGCACAGCCAACAATAATAAGGCAAATGTCAGCGCAACCGCATTGTTCGTTGGAGATGCAACCGAAAGCACTGATGGTGAATGGAGACTGAAAGCAGGGAGTCCTGCTCTTGCAGCCGGCGAAGGAGGTGCTGACTGCGGTGCTTTCGGAGGACCGAATCCTTATATACTGTCAGGATTGCCTGTCGGCCCGGTAATATATGAGCTGAACGTAAGCAGTTATGTAAAGCCTGACGGCAAACTTCCGATGACCATCAAAGTTAAAGCCTGGTAGCCATGCGTGCGTTTGTAGCTTTGTTATTGTTTGGGATAGCCTTAAATGCGTCATCCCAGTTTATACAGGGTGCCTATATCGGAAAGGTTGAATATTTTTTTAATAACGCTGCTGTCGGATTTGGCCAGGGTATTTCCATAAATGCACCATTTAATACCGGGAGTACAGAGATAACGGCTGAACTGAACGTCGCGGTTCTTTCTCCGGGATTTCATCTTATTACATTCCGTGCAAGTGATACCCTGTGGTCAAGAGGCTGGTCACACCCGGTAACAAGAGTATTTTTTAAATCATGGCCGGAGCAGAATGTTGCAGGATTCAGGTACAGGATAGATCCAAAAACCGGGGAAGAACCCTGGACTTATCAGGCCTTTCCTTCTCCATCAACCAATGCAATAATGAATCTTGAAATGAATGCAGGTTCATTGGATGACGGGGTTCATTATCTTGAGGCATCAGCAAAATCGGCAAACGGAGTATGGTCACATATTTCAAAGGGAACTTTCTTCAGTTACTTTGCAATACCTTCAAAAATAAAGGCTCTCGAATATTATTTTGAGGAAGAAGGCGGAGCGGCAGGGCCACTGCTTTCAGTAAATAATTTTACACCCTCCACCCATCTGACCCTCGATTCTGCCACTTTCTCCGTCCCTGTTTCAAATCTGGTAAATCTTAAAAAGTATTATGTCTGGGTAAGAGCTGTTGATGAAAATGGTAACAGGGGACTATACATGAAGGATACCATTACATATCATACATCCACCACAGGGATAAGGGATCATATCCTTCTGACTCCGGAGCTGATTGTATTTCCAAATCCGGCAGCTGACCTGGTCAATATCAAACTTGTCACCCTCGATCAGCCCGGAGATCTTTTTATGAAGATCTTTGATGAAACAGGTAGAATAGTATCAGAAGAAAAATTCTCCTTCACCGAAAGAGATCATTATTCAATCGATGTATCAGGCCTTATCAATGGCGTTTACAGAATAACCATCAATTCTTCTGCCGGCAGACCTGTTGCCAGGGCAACATTTGTCAAAAAATAGCATACCACATTAATATACTCAAACAGGCTCTGGAGCTGCCGAAGCCCCATAATCTGCGTATTATATTTATTTTTGCTCTCCCAATGGTAATTCAACCTCTTCTCCCCAGATATATTTGTTAAACCACTGCCAGTTATGCCATGTAGCTGCAAGCCTTTCTTTTGGTTTGGAAATACCATGCCCGAATCCTTTGTAAACAATCAGCTCTACAGGCACTTTCCTGTCACGCAAACCCTGGAGCAATTCATACGCGTTTGCAATTGGTACTCTCCTGTCAAATTCCCCGTGCTGAATAAGCGTTGGCGTTCTGGCTTTGTTGATGTTTGTAACAGGAGAAGTCAGCTTATAGATAGATCCATCTTCCCATGGCGTGGCTTTAAGGTACTGGATTGTGAATGGATGGATATCAGTATTGACATAATATGTCATCCAGTCACTTATCCCTGCTCCCACTGATATTGCTTTGAACACATTTGTATTCGTTGTTAAGAAAGCTGAAATATAACCTCCCTGGCTCCATCCCATGCAACCCATAAAATTTTTATCAATGATACCTTTTTTATCAAGATATTCTACTCCACTCATTACATCCCACATATCTCCTACTCCCAGGTTTCGCACATTCAGGGAACGGAATGCTTCCCCATATCCGTCTGAACCCCGGTAATTTGGCCTCAGTACAAGACATCCTTTATCCAGCCATTGCAAAACAGGATATACACCACTTCCGGGTACAGGTGTAGGAGAATCAATACCTGTAGGGCCACCATGGATAATAACCAGAAGGGGATATTTCTTTGAAGAAACATAATCCTTTGGTTTATGCAGTACTCCCTCAATAAGGGTCCCATCCTTGCTTTTCCATGTAATTACTTCGCTAAGTGCTGTTTTCCATCCGGTAATCTGATTGTTCATCCCGGTAATTACTCTGGGTGTTCCACCAATTACAGAGACATATATCTCTGTAAGCTGATCACCATTGCGTCCTGAGAAAGCAAATGTCCGGCCGTCTCTGGCAAATGAAACATTATATACGTGTTCCGGCAGATTTCTGGCGGTGTTCATTGAACCATCGTCAGGATCAATGCGATATAAAGGAACATTTGTTCTGACGTAGCATGGGCTGTAAATACCTGTCAATTCCCATGTGAATCCTCCAAAGCTGATATCCTGATCTTTTGCCAGTTCTCTTGTCTGACCAGTTTCACAGTTAATTACAAGGAGTTTCTGATTTTTATAATAATTTGATAGCGTGTCGTTCAGACTTGTCATGAACAGAATTTCCTTTGAATCGGGTGACCAGTCCTGAAGATTGTCTCCGCTGGGAAATGATACGACTTTTTTGACTTCTCTGGAAGAAAGGTCCAATATTGAGATATCTGTTTTGAACCCGGAATTGATAAGCGGATCCGGTCTGTGAGTAAAAGCAATCATATTTCCATCCGGTGAGACCAGAAATCTGGCAACTGTAAAATTCCCTTCTGTCAGACGTTGTGCTTTTGGTAATACTATACATCCTGCCTTTTCTTTTAATGAATCCACAGTTTCATAGCATGGAAATTCAGCCGGATCAGGCATTTCCGGATTAAAATCAATCTTCCAGAGATGAGATAACCGGTACTCTCTATCGTCAGTTTCGAAAGCCCCGTAACGTTTTTCACGCTCTTTTTTTGCATTACTTTCTTTTTCGGTTTTTATGAAAATAATTCGCTTCCCGTCAGGATGCCATTCATAATACGAAACACCATCTTCTTCATTGGTTACTGCCATTGCTTCTCCGCCATCAGTCCTTATTACATATATCTGATTTTTATTGCCACGATCCGACACGAATGAAATCCATTTCCCGTCAGGAGAGAACTGGGGTGAAGAACTACTATTCTTTGAGGTATTAGTAAGCCGGAAAGGCTTATCGCCGTTATGCGAAAGCCAAACCTCTGTGTCATAACGGTTATCGCCCCAGTCTGTGCTACTTACAGTGAAGACAATATCCTTTCCATCAGGAGAAATCTGAACACTCCCGACATTACGTAAGGATATCACTTCTTCAAATGTTGGCAAATGATTCTGTGCTAATGTAAAGACAGAAATTGTGCTTAAGATGATGAATAATAGCTTTTTCATGCCGTAAATAAGTTAATGTAATTTTTTTATATGCATCCTGAAATAAAAATCTGGTTAAAAGATATTGAATTATCAATCCCCCCATATTGATTTCATCGAACAAACCTTCAGTTCTTTTACCTCTAAATTCCGTCCGAAAAAATTAAATCCATCCCTATTCCCCTCAACAGCTTTCCGTTCAATAGCATAGGAAAATGCACCATTATCAACAAATACCTCAACCGAGGTCTTGTCAATAATAATATCCGCGCTAATTTCCATGCTCGTCCTCTCTTCGGGAGAATAGAATAAACCGTTTATCTG
>DNOQ01000058.1 GCA_003501665.1 Bacteroidales bacterium
GATTCGTTTTCCATATGGAGGGTTAATAAAGACAAATCCGTTACTGAATTCAGGTTTTACATTTCTGAAATCACATACTTCAACGGATATAAGGTCTGACAATCCGGCTCTTTCGACATTAACCTTACATTGTTTTACTGCTGCATCCGAAATATCACTTGCAGCCAACTTTATGATTGTCCGGGTTATCTTATCATCGGATTCACGTTTAATTCTGCTGAATAATTCACCATCGAAATCTTTCCATCGTGTAAATCCGAAATGATTCCTGAATTTTCCGGGAGGTATTTTACGGGCCATCAGACCGGCTTCTATCGGAAAAGTACCGGAACCGCACATCGGATCAAGAAGTGGTTCGGCTCCATTCCATCCTGAAAGTCTGATAATTCCGGCAGCAAGAACCTCGTTAAGAGGAGCTGTCCCCTGAGCCGAACGGTATCCACGTTTAAACAAAGGTATGCCAGATGAATCGAGAGAGATAGTTACACGGTCATTGCTTATATGAAGATTTACAACAATTACCGGATCGGTACTATGGACCGAAGGCCTTTTACCAGTCTTACGCCGGAAAAAATCAGCTATTGCATCCTTCAATACCAGTCCGGGATATCCCGTATGCCCGAATAGCTTTGAATTAACTACCGGAATAACTGAAAAAGTATTGTCAGCATCCATATATGCTGACCAGTTTATTTTAAGGGCTTTATTATGAAGATCATCTCCTGATGTAATACTGAATTCACTTACCGGCATTAACACCGATAAAGCTGTCGCGGAACAGTAATTAACCCTGTATAAGACCTCCCGGTTCCCACTGAACAATACAGCACGATTTACAACCTCTGTCTCGGAAGCTCCAAGTTCAGCCAACTCCTGTGCAAGAACATTTTCCAGACCATAAAGTGTCTTTGCCGCCAGTTTCATTATTATCCCGACCGTATTACAAAGCGTAAAGTTAACCATTTGACATGGTTCCGCTACTTTTTACAATATCTTTTAACCGGGAATAAAATAGTTTTAAAATTTTATTGTTACTTTACCTTTTAAAATTCATATACTTTTTGCATCCTTTGTGTAATCCTTTGTGCCCTTCGTACCTGCCTGCCGTCAGGCAGGGTTAAATATTTTTAAACCACAAAGTATCCTTAAGGTAATCACTAAGTAACACAAAGATATACAGTAAATTATGAACATTTATGAATTAAACAGATTAATAATTAAAACCAGATACAGATGAATAATAATCCGGCAATATCCCTGATAATGATCCTTACTGTTTTTCTGTTACTTTCATCATGTGAAAAAGAGAAGCCATTAAGTGAAGCAATAATAGGAAAATGGGAAGTAATATCAATGAACCAGATCACTTTTGAAAATAATGTCAAAAAAGCGGAAATAATACTATATTTTGGCTCCGGAGAAATGAGATATCATTTTATTGAAGGAGGTTCAGGGATATTCTATGATGATGATGATGATTATCTTTTTTCCTGGACTTTAACCGGCAGCCAGTTAACACTCAGCAATCTCTATAATGAAGACCTGGTGGTTGATGCAACGGTTGATGGTGACTTACTCATCTGGACATATAAAGAGACCGATCCCCAGGATAGTAAAAAGTCCTATGAATTTATAATAACGTCAAAAAAGATTAAATAATCTGCCCTGGTCAGAGCAGGTTTCCGGTCAGAGTATACTGTTACGTGATTATTTGTAACCGAGAATTTTATTATATCTGTTTCTATCTGAAATCACTTTCAATGCTTCTGCTATTACATTATCCTTCTCATTGATAATGCGGAAATATTCATTGGTCTGCCAGATATTGTTTGCCAGAAGGGCTTTAAGTACCATGAGTATTTCACCTTCTGATTTTGTATACTGATCCTGATTGAATTTAATACCCGCCTCTTCACCTTTTTTTATGAATGCCCTGATATCATCCTGAGGAAATTCAAAGCGTGTCTTGAAGGCATCAAAGGTTTTGAATTCCGAAGTAATAGCAGATCTGTTCTTATCGGCATATTCCAGTATAAATGAATTGAAAAGACCTCTTCGTACCAGAGTTCTGTAATAATCTGAATAGTTGGATGTATCGACTGCCACAAATACATCGGGCATTATACCTCCCCCTCCGTAAATGGTCCTCTTATTCACCAGTGTCTTATATGTCAGTGAATCACGGAAATGTATACTGTCAGCAGACATCAATTCCCCGCTGGTAAATCTTCTTGTATAATTTTCGATGTATTTTTCATACCCTTCGCTATAGGAGCTCTGAATTGAACGGCCCGATGGTGTATAGTAACGCGCAATGGAGAGTCTGATCATTGATCCGTCGGTGAGATAAAATGCATTTTGAACCAATCCTTTACCAAACGTCCGTCTTCCGATTATTACGCCTCTGTCCCAGTCCTGAACAGCCCCGGCTACAATTTCACTTGCAGAAGCCGATCCGTCATCGGTCAGAATTACGAGTCGTACGGAAGAGAGATCTCCCGATCCTGATGACTTATATTCCTGTCTGGGGGTTTTTCTTCCTATCAGGTAAACAAGCAGTTTTTCATCCGCGAAGAAGTGATTTGCAAGCTGGGTTGAAGCCGTCATATAACCTCCTCCATTACCCCGGAGGTCAACAATAAGGTTTTTCATGTTTGCCTTCTTCAGCTTTACCAGGGCCTCCCTGAACTCTTTATCGGTAGTGGCTGCAAATTTATTGAATCTTACGTATCCGGTTTCCCCGTTAATCATGTAAGCAGCATCAAGGCTGTTAATAGGAATTCTGTCGCGTGTGATCGTAAAATCCAGGATATCTTTTGCGCCTCTTCTGAAAACATTTATTTTTACAGTCGTTCCTTTTGGTCCGAGAAGACGGCTCCTGACTCCGTTTGTAGATATTCCTATACCGGTTACCTGCTCGCCATTAATTTTGATTATCCGGTCCCCGGGCATCAATCCCACCTTCTCTGAAGGACCTCCTGAAATAGGCTCAACAACAATAATAGTATCGCGCAGGAGATTGAATTGTATCCCGATTCCCTCAAAATTACCCAGCAGGGGTTCATTCATATCCCTTACATCTTTTGCAGAGATATATGTTGAATGAGGATCAAGGTCCCTCAGCATCTCAATTATCATTTTCTCGGTAATTCTGCTTATATTGGTGGTATCAACATAAAATTCCTCAATAATATTAAGTGTCTTGCTGATTTTGAAAGTCTCTTCAGTGAGTACCTGGGCTGAAATATTTTGTGTCAGAAGACACAATGTCGCATATATAAAAATTATTCCTGTATTACGTTTTTTCATTTCGGTGATATTATTTTACGTTTGATTGCGAAATATCCGTAGAGACGCCCAATTTGGGCGTCTCTACGATGTTATTCCCATTCGATTGTTGCCGGTGGTTTGGAACTGATGTCATAGACCACCCTGTTTATTCCTTTTATTTTATTAATTATTTCATTTGAGACGGCACCGAGGAATTCATAAGGCAGATGGGACCAGTCTGCTGTCATTCCATCAGTTGAATTAACCGCCCTGAGAACTATCGTATTTTCATAGGTTCTTTCGTCACCCATCACACCTACTGACTGAACCGGTAAAAGAGTGGCGCCAGCCTGCCAGACAGTGTCATAAAGATCATGCTTTCTCAAACCTTCAATGAAAATATCATCAGCTTCCCGTAATATTTCAAGTTTTTCAGTAGTGACTTCACCCAGTATACGTATAGCCAGTCCGGGACCCGGAAAAGGGTGACGCTTCAGGATAAAATGAGGTAAGCCAAGCACCTGTCCTACTTTCCTTACTTCATCCTTGAATAACAGTCGCAGAGGTTCTATTACCTTAAGGTTCATTTTTTCAGGTAATCCCCCCACATTATGATGGGACTTAATGGTTGCAGACGGCCCGTTAACCGACATAGATTCAATAACGTCGGGGTATATTGTCCCCTGTCCGAGCCATTTGACATTTTTAACTTTCTGTGCTTCCTCCTCAAAAATATCTATAAAGATCTTCCCTATGATCTTTCGCTTCTGTTCGGGTTCGGTTATTCCTTTCAAACCATCAAGGAATCTGAGTCTTGCATCAACACCAATAACATTCAATCCAAGTCCGCGATATGATTCCAGCACCTTGTTGAACTCATTTTTTCTGAGTAAGCCGTTATCAACGAATATGCATGTAAGGTTCTTTCCTGCAGCTTTATTCAGAAGTGCTGCAACTACTGAAGAATCGACTCCTCCCGATAATCCCAGAATTATCCTGTCATTTCCCAGTTGTACCTTCAGTGCCTCAATACCTGATTCAGCAAATGAATCAGGAGTCCAGTCACATGACATACCACATATATCCACAATGAAATTCCGAAGGATCCTCATTCCTTCATCAGTATGATATACTTCAGGATGGAACTGTATGCCCCATGTTTTTTCATTTTCTATATGATATGCGCCGGCCTTTACATCATTTGTTGATCCTGTTATTTTATATCCAGCAGGTAACCGGGAAATTGTATCGCCGTGTGACATCCAGATCTGTGTTCCCGGGCTTACATTCCTGAAGAGGGCATCGCGGGTATCAATATGGATAAGATTTGCCCTTCCGTATTCGCGGGCAATTGATGGCAGCACCTCACCTCCATAACCATGAACAAGATATTGAGCTCCGTAGCATATACCCAGAAGGGGAATTATCCCTTTGATCTTTGTGAGATCAGGCCGGGGAGCGTTCCTGTCGCGCACCGAAAAAGGGCTGCCCGAGAGTATGACGCCCTTAACACTTTTGTCAGGTTCAGGAGAAGTATTGAAAGGATATATTTCGCAATAAGCGTTTAACTCTCTTATTCTTCTGGCTATAAGCTGAGTATACTGAGAGCCGAAATCGAGTATTAAAATTTTTTCCTGCAAACTGTTCAATATCTTTCGGGAAGAGGACAAATATAGGAATTCTTTATTTATGGAACATGAATATTTCCCACATCAAATGTTGTTCCGTCAATTGCTGGCAGTGTCCGTGGAAATATTTTTCTTGCTTCTTCGACCAGTAGTGAAATATCTTTATGCCGGGCTGAGAAATGGCCTATTATAAGTGTTTCTGCACCAGCTTCCTTTGCGCTCCTTGCAGCATCGGAACTTGTTGAATGACCGGTAGTTTTTGCGAGTTGCCCAAGGCTGTCATCAAACGTAGCTTCATGATACATGAGATTCACTCCTTTCACAAACGAAGCAAGTCGTTTAAAATATCTGGTATCACTGCAATATGCATACGAGCGAGGATCAGGACCGGGGATTGTAATATCATCGTTTCTGATTACCTCTCCGTCGGAAGATATAAAATCCGCTCCCTTTTTTATAGCAGGTATCCTTGAGACCGGTATTTTATATTTTTCGATTGATTCTTTTATGATATTACGATCCGGAGGTTTTTCCCTGAAAAGAAATCCAAATGACGGCACCCTGTGTTTCAGAGGGAAAGATGTTACTGTAAGATGTTTATCATCAAGGATCTTTAACGGATCTTTTCCTCCGAGAGCAGTAAAATCTATCTCATAATTAAGGTGAATATCAAAATCTGCAAGATGTGATAATAAGATTTCACGATAATTTTCCGGTGCATAGAGATGTAGAGGAAGAGTTCTTCCCATCAGGCTGAAAGTGGAAAGAAGGCCGTAAAGGCCGAAAACATGATCACCGTGAATATGGCTTATAAAGATATGGTTGATCTTTCCGAAACGGATCTTATTCCGCCTTAGTTGCATCTGTGTACCTTCACCACAATCGATTAAATACAACCGCTCATGTACATTAAGCACATGAGCGGAGGGATATCTTTCTGATGTTGGCAATGCAGAACTACTGCCAAGTATAGTTAATCTCATCGGCAATCTGCATCCCGATATACTCAGGAAATCATTTTTTCAGCATCAGCGACTGTTCCGGTAATTGTCAGTACAGTATCGAGCTGAGAAATGGTAATAAGTCTTTCAACGGCTTCATTTAATCCGCAAAGGACAAATGTGCCACCGGCATTTTTACAAAGTCTGTTGGCTACAAGTATAGCGCTCAGACCAGATGAGTCGCAGTATTGACATTTTTCCAGGTCAAGAATTATATTTTTTTCACCCTTCCCTGAAACCAGCACCAGTTCAGACTTCAATGCAGGAGCTATGTGTGTATCAAGCTTTTCCGATTGTATCTGTATCAAAGTACTGTTATTCCGGCTTTCAATATTGAAATCCATAATCATAAAATTTTGATTGCGCTAAAATTAACAATTATTTCTCTTTTTTGGTAGCTTTATTCTGTTTTTCTTCCATTTCTTCCTTTAATGCTGCAAGTTGAGTTATATCCCCAAGGGTGGTTTTTTCGATACTCGACTTGGCTTTCCTTGATGATTTTTTATGTGTATCGGTATCTGATTTTTTTGCAGGACCTTCAGCTGCTTTCTTTTCATCCTCATAAATTCTGCTGTGTGATACTATGATCTTTTTTGAAGACTTATTAAATTCGATTACTTTGAAATTAAGTCTTTCATCGATCTTTGCGATTGTACCATCTTCTTTTACAAGGTGCTTTGGTGTGGCAAAACCTTCAACTCCATAAGAAAGGGCGACAATTGCTCCCTTATCAAACAGTTCCATAACAGTACCTTCGTGAACCGAATCAACCTTAAACAGACTTTCGAATACATCCCATGGATTTTCCTCAAGCTGTTTGTGTCCAAGACTGAGGCGCCTGTTTTCCTTGTCAATTTCAAGTACCACAACTTCTATTTCGGCATCAATGGCTGTGAATTCGGCCGGATGCTTTATCTTTCTGGTCCACGAAAGATCCGATATATGAATCAGACCGTCCACACCTTCTTCAATCTCGACAAATACACCGAAATTGGTGAAATTTCTGACTTTTGCCGTATGTCTGGATCCAATTGTATATTTTTCCTCAATATTCTGCCAGGGATCCGGCTTCAGTTGTTTGATGCCGAGTGACATTTTTCTTTCTGTCCGGTCAAGTGTAAGGATAAGGGCTTCAACTTCATCGCTCACTTTCATAAATTCCTGGGCACTGCGCAGATGCTGTGACCACGACATCTCGGAAACATGAATCAGCCCTTCCACTCCCGGAGCTATTTCAACAAATGCACCATAATCGGCCATTACAACAACTTTTCCTTTCACTTTATCACCAACTTTAAGATCAGGATCAACCGAATCCCAGGGATGGGGAGTAAGTTGCTTCAATCCAAGAGCGATTCTTTTTTTATCATCATCAAAATCAAGAATGACAACATTGAGTTTCTGATCGAGCTGGACAATTTCCTCGGGATGATTAACCCTGCCCCAGGAAAGATCTGTAATATGTATCAGACCATCGACACCTCCGAGGTCAATAAATACACCATACGAGGTAATATTTTTAACAGTTCCTTCAAGAACCTGACCTTTCTCAAGACGCGCAATGATCTCTTTCTTTTGTTGCTCAAGCTCGGCTTCTATAAGTGCTTTGTGGGAAACAACAACATTCTTGAATTCCTGATTGATCTTTACAACCTTGAATTCCATTGTCTTCCCTACATATATATCATAATCCCTTATCGGTTTAACATCAATCTGAGAACCCGGAAGGAATGCTTCTATTCCGAAAACATCAACTATCATTCCGCCTTTTGTGCGGCATTTGATGTAACCTGTAATAATTTCATCCTTCTCAAGGGAAGCATTAACTCTGTCCCAGGAATTTATAGCACGTGCTTTTTTATGTGACAATAAAAGCTGTCCTTTCTTATCTTCCTGACTTTCAACATATACTTCCACCTGATCGCCAAGTTTGAGGCCCGGATTGTAGCGGAACTCATTAAGGCTCACTACACCTTCCGATTTATAACCGATATTAATCACGACTTCCCTGGAAGTCATCTGTATGACTGTACCTGTAACCACTTCATCAACAGCCACTGTTGAGAGTGTTTCATCATACATCGCCTCATACTCTTTATGTTTAGGGGAATTTTTAATTTCATGCTTCTCAAAGCTTTCCCAATCAAACTCTTCATTGGAAGGTTTGGCGGCCGGGATATCAAAAAATACCGGTTGTTCCGAATCATCCGGCAATAATTCTTCGGTTACGGCTTCTGTTCCGAGAACTATTTCCGGCTTCCCGGATTCGGTATCTTCATCTTCCGTTGCTATCCCGGTCTCTTCCATTAATTCCTTCTCAGCTTCTTCTTCTTCTTCTTCTGCTGCTTCTGCTAAAGTCACACTTTCGACTGATCCATTTAATTTAAATTCATTTCCAGGAAGAATTTCTTCCTCAAGCGCCTCTTCAATTAACTTATCACTGGCTTCTGTTGCCTTTGGCTTTTTCACTGATTTAACAGCATCATCTTCGGTTACATCTGCATCTTTCCGTAGTGATTTCTTCTTGCTTTCTGTCATAATGAGTTAATAAAAAATCTAATAATTAATAAGTTAGACATTATTTTGAAAAAAATTGGTGTGCAAAGATAGGATATTTATTTAATAAATTCATCGAAATACGGGTATTTTATAAGGTCTGTATTGCTTCCCTCTGTCGGGTGCCCTTCGGCCTGTCAGAAAGTCTGTTGTTTCGCTCTGCCTGGTGCCCTTCTGGCTGTCTCAGGGTCTGTCGCTTCGCTACGTCTTTCAGACAGCATACGAGATGAACAACATACAGCTTGCAAAGCGGGCTCAGACAGCGATTTCTGAATCTCAGTTGTTCTATTATCTTTGCATCTCATACTTAGTGAACAAATAATCAGGTCAAATGAAAATAGCCGTAGTGGGAACAGGATATGTCGGACTGGTTACCGGTACCTGTTTTGCTGAAAGTGGTGTTACAGTTACATGTATTGACAGTGATAAAGATAAGATCAGGAAACTGAACAGCGGATCTTTGCCCATTTATGAACCCGGGCTTGAAACGATGATAAGCAGAAATGTCGAAAAGATGAGATTATACTTTTCATCATCAATAGCTGAGGGAATTGAGGGAGCTGAAGTTATTTTTATAGCAGTCGGAACACCTCCCGGCGAGGATGGAAGTGCAGACCTTAAACATGTACTGGAAGTTGCAGATGAAATAGGCAACTCTCTAAAACATAATTCTGTAATTGTAACTAAAAGTACTGTTCCTGTCGGCACTTCGGAGAAGATCAGAAACACAATCCGAAGTCAGCTTGAGAAGAGGAAAACAGATATCAGTTTCAATATGGCATCCAATCCTGAATTTCTCAAAGAGGGTGCCGCCGTGGAAGATTTTCTCAAACCGGAAAGAATCGTTGTGGGTATTGACAATGAGGAAACCGGCGAAACGATGAAACGTCTTTATTTACCTTTTGTTCTGAATAATCATCCTATACTTTTCATGGACATTCCTTCAGCCGAGATAACAAAATATGCCGCCAATGCCATGCTGGCAACACGAATCAGCTTTATCAACGAGATAGCCAACCTGTGCGACCTGCTGGGAGCTGATGTCAGTAATGTAAGAAGGGGAATAGGAAGCGATTCACGCATTGGTAATAAATTTCTGTACCCCGGCACGGGTTATGGCGGATCATGCTTCCCAAAAGATGTTAAAGCCATAATAAGGACAGCAGAAGATATGGGATACGAGCTGAACGTGATCAAAGCTGTCGAAAAAGCAAATGAGTACCAGAAGAATGTAATCTTCAACAAGATGCAAAATCACTTCATGGGCAACCTGAATAAGAGAACAATTGGAATCTGGGGATTATCCTTTAAACCCAAGACTGATGATATACGCGAATCATCTTCAATCCATCTGGTAAAAAAACTCCTGAACGAAGGGGCACATGTAAAAGCATACGATCCGGCTGCAATGGAAGAAACAAGGAAAATTCTGGGTGATGTGATAAATTACAGCACTGATCCATATAATGCAGTTGAGAAAGTCGATGCAATGGTATTAATGACCGAGTGGTCGGAATTCCATCTTCCCGATTTTACCAGGATGGCAGAAATAATGAAAGGTAAGGTAATATTCGATGGAAGGAATATATACGATCCGCTGGTTATTAAGAAGATGGGATTCAGGTATTATGGGATTGGGAGGAGGTAGTTGGTTGATTTGTGATTTGTGATTTGTGATTTGTGATTTGTGATTGTGAAACTCAGTACAAACTCTGTGTAACTCTGTGGCTTTAAATAAATAATATAAAACAAATGAAAGGAATAATTCTGGCCGGCGGTTCGGGGACCAGGCTTTATCCGATAACCAGTGCGATTTCGAAACAGTTGCTGCCTGTTTATGATAAGCCGATGATATACTATCCTCTTTCGGTACTTATGCTTGCAGGCATCAGGGAAATACTTGTCATATCAACATCCCGCGATCTTCCGGCTTTCCGTAACCTGCTTGGTGATGGAAAACCGCTTGGACTTAACTTCAGCTATATTGAGCAGCCTTCACCTGACGGTCTTGCCCAGGCATTTATCCTCGGAGATGAATTCATCGGAGATGATACTGTCTGCATGATACTGGGAGATAATATATTTTACGGACACGGGTTCGGTGATGTTCTTCTCAATGCGGCACAGCTTGAAAAGGGAGCATGTGTGTTTGGTTATTATGTTACTGATCCTGAAAGATACGGAGTTGTGGAATTCGACAGTAAGGGTAAAGCTGTTACCATCGAAGAGAAGCCTTCTAAACCCAAATCAAATTATGCAGTTACCGGATTGTACTTCTATGACAATTCTGTTGCCGACAAAGCAAAATCCCTCAGACCGTCAGCCCGGGGTGAGCTGGAAATCACCGATCTTAACAGGTTATATCTCGATGAAGGAACCCTGACAGTCAGACTTATGGGCCGTGGAATGGCATGGCTCGACACAGGAACCTGTGAAAGTCTCCTGCAGGCTTCCAATTTCATCGCCACACTTGAGCAGCGACAGAGTTTAAAGGCTTCCTGTATTGAAGAAATTGCGTACAAAAGAGGCTTTATTGACAAAAACCAGCTGATAGCTCTCGCCGAACCCATAAAGAAAAGTCAGTATGGGAAATACCTGTTAAGAATTGCATCAGAAGAAATCGGTGAGTTTGACAGATTGAAATAATCAAGCTTTGTTATGGAAATAATCGGAACCGGATTCAATGGACTGGTGGTAATCAAACCAGTTGTTTATTCTGACAAAAGAGGTTACTTTTTTGAAAGTTATAACCAGGAATCATACAGGAATGCCGGCATACATTTCACACCAGTACAGGATAACGAATCAAAATCATCAAAGGGTGTTATCAGGGGTTTGCATTATCAGCTAAGGCCATACGATCAGGCGAAACTTATCAGAGTTATTGACGGGAAGATATTTGATGTGGCTCTTGACCTGAGAAAAGATTCACCCACCTTCGGAAAATGGTATGGTATTGAACTGGATTCAGGGAGTAAAACACAGCTTTTCATCCCAAAAGGATTTGCTCACGGATTTTCAGTACTAAGTGATGAAGCAATTATCCTGTATAAAACCGACAACCTGTATAACCGCGATTCAGAAAGAGGAATAGCACTGGATGATGCCGACCTGAATATCGACTGGCATCTCGGCGACATTTTACCTGTTATAAGCGAGAAGGATACACAGAACCCGCCGATTAAAAAAGCAGATAACAATTTCTGAATAAATTTTAAGAAAATGTCAACCATTCTGATTACCGGTGCGAACGGACAACTTGGAAACGAATTAAAGCATGTATCAAAAAACTACTACGGATACGATTTTATCTTTACCGATATCGGGGATCTTGATATAACAAATTTTGAAAGAACGGTTGATTTTATTAAAGACACAAATCCCGACTGGATCATAAACTGTGCTGCATATAATCAGGTTGATAAAGCAGAAAGTGATATTCAGTCAGCAATGCTTATCAATCATAAAGCTGTACAAAACCTGACTGAATCCATAAAGGGATCTGAATGCCGCTTAATTCATTTTTCAACTGATTATGTTTTCAGCGGAAAATCATATTTACCATATAATGAATACTCTGAGACTGATCCATTAAGCGCTTATGGCAGGTCGAAACTTGCAGGGGAAAAAGCAGCTCTTTCCCATCATTCATCAATGATCATACGCACATCGTGGCTCTATTCATCTTTCGGAGCAAATTTTGTCAAAACAATCCTGAAAAAGGCAAAGGAGAGCGAATCGCTGAAAGTAGTTTTTGACCAGGCCGGAACCCCTACTTATGCAGCTGATCTGGCCGGAGCAGTTATGACAATAGTTGCAGGAGTGATCAGGAACCAGGTTGCATTCATTCCGGGGATCTATCATTATTCAAATGAAGGCGTTTGCAGCTGGTATGATTTTGCGGAAGTTATTGTAGATGAAACCGGGCTTAAATGCAGGATAATCCCGGTTCTGTCAGCACAATATCCGACAGCGGCACCGAGACCTGCGTATTCAGTCCTGGACAAAAGCAAAATAAAGGAGAATTATAATCTGAATATTCCTCACTGGAGAAGCAGTCTTAAAAGGTGTATCAAATTACT
>DNOQ01000162.1 GCA_003501665.1 Bacteroidales bacterium
GAAAGGTCCGGGCCACTAGCGCAGGGCAAGGGGCGAAGGGCACAGGGCAAGATCGTAATTTGGGTGGTTCTGCTCCCAGCCCCAAGCTCCCTGCTCTCTGCTTTTAAGCTGCCCTTCTCTTTCAAAATTATTAAAAATGAATTCATTATTACTAAAGAATTTACTTATTGTTATTTAATTAACAGTATTTGCTTTAATACTTACTTCCTCTTTTTCCTTAAAGACCTCCCTGAAATACCCTAAATCTTCTATTTCATATTGGGCCGGGAGTTTGTAACCATTAATGAAAAAAGTCGGGGTCGCCATTACATTATAGTCCTTGAAAAGCCTCGTGGTCTCTTCATTTACTTCCCTGGAAAGATCACTATCCTCAGGTATACAAAGGCCTTCTGTGATCTTTGTCCTGGAATAGAGATCAGCACTAAACCATTGCTCCAACAGTTTTATTGATTCCGCTTCTTTACCCTGCCTGTTATTGTTATAAAGTGTCGTGAGCATTTTGTTGTCGGATGTTACAAGAAGAAGATTTACAAGTATATCTTCATTTTCACTGAGCATGTTCCGGATTTTCTCAAATGCTCTTGCACAATGTGAACAATGGAGACTGAGAAATGCTGTTATCCGGATCGAAGCATCCCTGTTACCGAAAATCAGGCTGCTCTCGGATAATAGAATTTCATAGTAGGGCTGATTCACCAGAAGCATCCTGAGGATATCCGGATTTTTCTTAAACCCGAGATACTTATAGTAATGCACTTCACCAGACATTTGCTCTCTACGGAATAATATAAACAGGGTGTAGACTATTGCAATTACAAGTAAACTGAGTACAAGCCTTGTAACAGAATCAAAAGAAAAGCTCAGTTGTGATAACTGAGGTAACAATAAAACGAATTCAGTAATCAGTATAAGCTGAACCCCAAGACACATGGGGCACCACTTCTTCAGAACGATCCCCTGGTAATAAATCGAGAATATGGGATAAGGTACTGAAAGGGCAGCAAGTATTGCAATCAAAGAAAGTCCTTCTCCCGCGAGGGACTGCAGAAGAAAGAGAAAACTGCCTGTAAAGTATATGAATCCGACATCGGCCCAGCCGAACCACCCGAATACTTTTGAAGCTTTGTCATGAAGTACTGTATTACAATTAGTGGCCTTGTTCAGATGACACAGCTTATCTGTAAATGAAAGATGAACTTCAAATTCATGAAGGATCAGCAGGACAGAAAGTACAATGCCGGCAATCTTTGTAAAAACCAGTGGCAGGATAACCTTGCTGTAAGTACTCTCTCCCTGAACAAAATGATTGTAAAACAAATAAATGATAAAAATCAATCCGGCAAATAATGCAAGTGGCAATATTGATTTATTTATCAGTTCGTTCTTTATTTTGGTCTGATAATCCTTTTCACCCGATCTTTCATCCGGGTTAAGCAATATCACAGCGCCGGAACAGCTCTCAAGAAACTCCTTCCTGCCGGTTTTTCTTTTTTCATTGTATGATGTATAATATGTAACCTGCTCCTTCCCCGTCTCTGTTACAAATCCTATTATACCACCGCCTCTGCTGAAATGAACTATATACGGCGGCTGAAGATCCTCCAGTTCATTTACCTCGTACCGGAGAGGATAGTTTTCAATTTTCCATTCATTGAGAGTATCACAGATACTTTTAAATGTAGGGTAATCGGGATGCGATTTAAGCGCTTCCTTTACAGAGCTTTTTATGACATGCAATCCATAATGTTTTACAGCCCGCTGAATGATCCCGACCGTATTATCTTCCCTTGCCCGTTTCATATTCTTCTACTGGTTTTTTGTGTTCTATCAAGGAATAAAAAAGCCTATGCATTTCTTCTGCCATCCCTGCGGCAGTGAACTTTCTCTCGTAAGTTCTGTATGATTTCGCGGCAAGCCTGGTCCTTCTTTCCTTGTCTGCGGCCAGGGAAAGAATCGAATCAGTCATCTCTTCAATACTGAAGGTAATATCTCCTTCACTGCTGATAACCGGATTTAGGAAAAGACACTCCTCGTCTGATAGTAATTCATCCAGTCCGTTTATTCTCGTCATGATAACCGGTATCCTGTTAGCCATCATTTCAAGTACAGAATATGGACAGTGGTCATAGACTGAAGGCGATATACCAATGTCAGCTATTTTGTAGAATTGTCTTACTGTTTCCCCGGGTAAAAAGCCTGTATATGTCACTTTCCCAAAACAGGATTGTATCTTTTTCTGGCAGTCCTGAATGCTGCCCTGCCCGAGCATAACAAGTCTGAGACTGTTATTTTTCATGGATGCCTGCTCGAATGCTTCCATGAGGTAATTAATTCCTTTGCAAGGATCGATCCTGCCGGAAAAAAGCAGAATTATCTCATGTTCTCCAAATCCAAGCCTCCTTTTGATTTCGGCCTTTTCCTCTTTTGAAACCTGATTATTACTTATTTGATTAAGACCGTTCTTAATTACAGTTATTTTATCAGGTTTAATTCCATATTCGTTAATCAGGAATTCTTTCATGTAACCGGTAACGGACACAATATGGTCGGATTGCCTGTACATTTCCCTTTCCCGCGATAATGTAAACTCGATATTGTCAGCCGGTTTTTCAAGGTTCAGGCCGGCAATTTTCATTATCTTCCCTTCGAAGATCTGCTGGAACTGGGCAAAATGTACAACACTGATTGCGGGAAACCCATAACTCTCCTTAACTTTCAATAAAATCGGAAGATCATCAATGTAATTGAATTGACATATAACCTTTTCATTCGGGGGGATTATTTTAAACAAAAGCTTAATAACGGTAGATGCATATTTGTTTTCAAAAGCGTTGCTTTGTTTAGTTGGGATCAATGGTTGGGGTATCTTTATTTCTATTTGCCTGTCCGTTGTTTTAAGTATTGAAATCTCTTTTACATCTGAAGATTTATAGGAAACAAGTACTATTTTTATATTTGGGTAACTTAACAAAGCCTCAGTCAGCTCATGCAAATATGTTCCGATACCATATTGCATTCCGCGGGCATTTGATCGGAATATTAAAAGAGAAATGCTATTTGAACAATCATCAGCCGTCATATCTGCATGTATTTATTAGTTCTCTTCTGTTCCTGATTTCTGTTTCCTTGTCTGCATACCAGCTTGTCCTGCCCCTTGGGTGCCATAAATGGAATAATGGTCCTTTTGCAAAATGAACAGTCTTATGCAAAATCTCCATCCTCTTAACTCTCTCAAAGTCTTCAGGACCCCAGCCCAGAAAGTTCTCGTTCTCACCTCCGGTCTCAAGGTATCTTTCACGGTTAGCCAAAAAAGCCCCACCCGTGGAACAATATCCGTACATTAAGGGTAAACAGGGAGCAAGCTTTAACAGGATCTCTGCATTTGGAATAATCCTGAAAAAATCGCTCAGGGAATTATCACATACATAAACTCTACCATCATATGGTATGCTAATAATTGCTTCTCCCTTTCGCAGGGCAGCTACGGATTCAAGTATCTGATCAGGGTGAGCTATTACATCAGCATCCCATACTGCGATAAATCTGGCAGATGCTGATTCGATAAGCCTATTAATATACTTTGTTTTATGGAAGAAGACATTTTTATCATCAATAAAATCATATAGGAAATTTTCAGTTTGCAAATCAGGATAATATTTCTTTGATCCATCGCCCTCCACAACAATAACTGTTGTATCGAAATGTCTTAAAATGAAGCTTATTGTAGTGTCTGCATTTTCTCTCCTTTTTTCGGAATCAATACGCAGGGGCATGAGGAATGTGAAATCGGTTAAATCTGTCTTGCAGTCGTTCTGTCTTGCAGTCTTGCAGTCGTTATCTGATTTCTCCTTGTTGATATGGTGTGTTGCCAATACCATGGCTTTTATTATTCGCTTAATTATGTCAATCTTGAAAGTCCCCTGTTTTGCTCTGAGCTCTTTGCTCTGCGCTCTGAGCCATGAGCAATCCTAACGCCAGTCCTGTAAGGCCGGTAAGTCCTATATCTTCCTTTTTTAGGTTTTCAAGTCGCTTATTCCAACTGTGCTCATTATCAATAATTGCAAATATCTCGTCGAAATGAAAAACCATGCCTGCAGTATTCGTTATATAGGGGCCATAGACCAGCCTCTGCCATGTGTCTTTGATGAAATCTGAAACATCTGTTTCATCCGGCAGCTCCTTATGAGTTTTTTCACTTTCGATTTTTTCAACCATACTATTAAGAAGATCCCTTACTGAATTATCCTTAACCGTTTCTATTGACTTTTCAACAAGCCTGAGCAGAAGTGCCCGCCCGGCAATATCATATGGTTTATGTATTTCCTTTTCTATGTATTCCGGAACAGACCTGAAGATTTTTTCCGTTTTTACCGGGAAAATATTGAGTTTCTGGATCTCCAGAAGAAACCATAGAATTGAATTGAAGGAATTGATTGTCAATTCTTCAATATTGAATCTGGAATATGATTTCTGTTCCAGAAGTCTCTCACATTCATCTGCAAGAAAAATCAAATGATATTTCTTAATCAGTGTATTCAGGTCGTTATCATCAATTTCATGACCCAGTATTCTTGCAATATGATAGAAACCATAACCAAAAAGGTCATCACCTGTGTTAATCAGGACAGGGCTATTGATTCTGTGTCTGTAGATAGCGCTATCTATCTCTTCCAGCGCTTCATCAGTGTCGGCCTGAACGAAACCATGCTTTACAAGATATTCAATTCCCCAGCCCATACCGGTTAGCCCGTTCTCAAAATTTACCGGGGTAGAAGTGTTTATTTCCTCATATATCTCATCAAGGAGCTCGCCGGCATAATCTTCATAAATCTTATTATTTGAGTATCGTGAATAATGATAAAAGAAGATTGAGATGCCCATTTTGCCATTCAGCAATCCGGGATTGTCAAGAAAGCTGGCATTCAGAAGAAGGACGTTTGCAATGCGTTGTAACCGTTCCCTTATTATTTTGTTCAAAGATAAATCCATGTCAGTCCCGTTTACTTAAATCTCTTTAAAACCACAGATCAGACATTCTTTCACATAAAGTTCAACAATTGATTTGATATGATTGCAAGAAAAAGCCGGGAAAAAGTTGACAGAATCTGCCAAAATCTGCCAAAATCTACCAGAATCTACCAGAAGTGGACACCAGCCTTTTTTTTCAGCGCTTATCTCAGGTTCTTTGGGATCCCGAATGTCTTATAGATCAATCTCAGATGGGCCGGGTCTATTAATCCTCGCGGAATATTAAAATTTTCCCTTTCGAACCATCTGTTAAGAGTTCTTATAGAAATTCCATATTCCCGGGCTACTATATTTCTGTACTTGGGTACCAGAATAAGATCATCAATTTTCGGATCAATGTTCATTACCGGAAAATAAAAAGAAGACATTCACCCACCCGCCTTATCGGACTCTCACTAATTCCAAGCGTTAAATATAGTTAAAAATCCCCTCCCCCCCAAAAAAAAAGAGAGAAATATTCCAAAAGTTGCCGGAAGATCAGACAAAAAACCCGAAATACTTCCTTAACAAATGGATCACCAGAGGAATTAAAAAAGCAGGGAGCAGGGAGCAGGGAGCAGGGGGCGCAGAGCTCAGGGCACAGACATTGCAGGCCGTAGCCTTAGTGAAGGCATGGCACAGGGCACAGGCTTTGCAGGCCGAAGCCTTCTTCGGAATCCGAAGCTTTAGCGAAGGATTCAGCGAAGGCCTGGCACACGGGAAGAAAGCGGTGGGCGGGGAGCAGGGGGCAGGGGACAAGATGTAGGGCAGGGAGCAGGGAGGGAAATTTTAGATCTTCTGATTAAAAAGTGTTTCAGGATTCCTCCAGGATATTGCCTGTCTGCCGTCACTATAGCTGTATGTTTCATCACCGCCGTAAATAACTGATCCGGATGGTAATCCGGTTAACCTTTGCCAGTATTTAATTCCTTTAAAGAATTCATCTGTCACAGTTTTTCCAGATTTAACTTCAACAGGAACAAAACTATCTTTTTTATAAATTATGATGTCTATTTCATGTCCTGCGTTATCTCTCCAGAAAAAAATATCCTCATTGACTGATCTGTTTAAGACGTGCTTCTTAAATTCAGACACAATAAGATTTTCAAAGATATTCCCGTATAATGGATGCAGATTCAACTGGCCGGCATTTGAAATACCCAGGAGAGAGCATACAAGTCCTGTATCGTAAAAGTAAAGCTTGGGCATTTTTATAATTCGCTTGTTGAAATTCCTGTGAAATGGATAGAGCCGGAAGACTATGAAGGAATTTTCCAGAACAGATATCCAGGCTCCTGCAGTCTTATTGTCAACTCCCGCATCCAGAGCAAGGCTGCTAAGATTCAGCAACTGACCGGACCTTCCCGCACACAGCCTTAGAAATCTGTCAAAAGTATTAAGATCCGATATATTCTTTAACTGCCTGACATCTCTCTCCACATATGTCCTGATATAATTCGGATACCAAAGATCAGGATCTATGTTCTGATCATATACCGGAGGGTATGATCCGCTTATTATCCGCGCTGCAGGGTCAATATCATTCCCGGGCGGTAATTCGGCTAAAGTAAAGGGAAGAAGGTGGAGGTATGCAATTCTTCCGGCAAGACTTTGGGAAATTGTCTCCTGCAGAAGAAAATTATTCGAACCTGTCAGGATGAATTGTCCTTTCAGACTGCTGTCATCAAGCAACTGCTGAAGATATGAAAAGATTTCAGGTGCTCTTTGCGCTTCATCGATTACGGCCCCGGAACCATACTGAAATAAGAATCCTCTCGGATCATCAAGTGCAAATCGTCTGCTGTCGGGATTCTCAAGGTTAACATAAGGTTTGTTGTCAAAAACATGCCGTGTCAGCGTTGTTTTTCCCGATTGTCTTGGCCCGATAACGGCTACTGCCTTAAATTGTTTCGCCAGCTTTATAAGTTCTGATTCTATTTCCCGTCTGATCATAATGCAAATATACAGTTTTGGAATTGAATTCCAAATATGTAGCGTATCTATTATCGGGAACAGGTAATTGAAAACCGCTCAGGCTTGGCAAGCCGTAGCTTTAGCGAAGGCTTGGCACAGAGCTCAGGGCACAGAGCACAGGGGAAGAAGCAGGGAGCAGAGGGCAGAGAGCAGGCAGATTCTTACTGAATAAAGTCGCCTGAAGTGCAGTATTTTCTTGATGCGGTATAGACTCCTTATAGGAAAGCCTGCAAAGCGTCGGGCTCATCTCAATTCAAAACATTCAAATAGATGACGTCATCCCCGATCGGGAGGAACCCGATCGGGGATCTTAATCCCTGACCGCCGAGTATTCAAAAAAACGATTCTGCCTGATGATGAGGGCCACTTAGCGGCATTTGTTAAGGGGGACAGGATTCCTTCGCCCCGGGGCACCGGGATTCGCAATGACCGATGTCATCTGGGTAATTTTGCGGCCCGGGTGACCGAGACTCGGAATGACGGTGCCCTTATGGCTAATTTGTATACAGATCAGACGTGACCCGGAGTGACGGTTCATGAAGATTGCAAATTGCCAAAAAAATACGTCTCCTGGTCTCTCCCCTTCCCCTCTTCTCCCTTTCTCCCTCTCATCTTCTTCACGCCTTAACACCGTTACGCCTTGACGCCCATCTGCATCATTTCTTAAGCCTGACCAATACAAGAACCGGATTATCCGTTTCTTTCAGGCCGTTTGCCAGTCTTTCAAGCTCCTGCTTCTTTTCGGGGTAAAGGGGTTTTGATTTCCTGAAAGCTTCAGAGGCAACATGCTTTTTAAGTTGAAATGCTTCAATCCAGGCAACCAAAGTGTTGTTATCTCTTACTGTCTGAGGCATTATATTGGGGCCTCCGTCCAAGTCATTAATCAAACCCTTCTCAGGATCGAAAAGTATTCTGAAATTATCCACTTTTGAAGCGATTAATGAGAAGCCTTCATTTTCATCATCTGGTTGATAATAAAACTCATAATAAATATAATCTCCCCATTCGAATAATTTCTGAGGTGTAAGAAAATTATGAATTATATAGGCTACCGGGGAGTTTGTTCTGGCTTCCGGTGTAATACGTAGCTTTCCCACATCAATTAAAAAATGCGGTTCAAAGGCTTTGTTCCGATAAACGAATACAGTATCGCTGTATATTTCCTTTTTAAAAAGCTGGTTGTTAAATCTGTAAAAGAGATTTTCATGTAAATAGCCGACGGTGCGATTCGTTTTATCCTGCCATTTATAAGTATTTGGATAATTCATTAATACCTTACCTAAAGTATCGATCAGGATAAAACTGTTAGTTGTTCTGGCCATATTATTATCATTGTAACATAATATTCCATCATTTGTAATTCCAAAGTCAATGGCAATCTTAAGCGGAGACTTAAAACTTCTCATAAGCTTACCATCCCTATTATAAACTAAAAATTTTTGCAACCAGCCATCAACAAGATAAATTGATTCGTCTTTAGGATTTATGTCTATAGCATGGGCTACTGTAATTTCATCCGGCCCTCTGCCTTCCTTACTAATTTTTGTAACAAACTGACCATTGTATCTGAACATGTTAATATTTGCATAACTATGGGTCAGAAAGAATGATTTGCCGAAAACTATTTCTTTTATTTCAGGTAACACGTTTTGTTTCGTTGTTTCCAGAGGAATGTACTGAATATCTGTTGCTCCTAAATCAGATAACCTGATAGCCTCTTTTTCAGGTAATTTCCTTAAATCAATTTTTAAAGACTGACATTCTGCCGTTACGGACAAAATCAGGCTATCCATTAATAGTATTACAAATAGTACTGTGATTCTTATTAAAGTCTGCATAAATATGGTCTTACATAATTGATAATAAACCTTGTATTGTTTCTGGTATTAATAGCATTATCAGAAAATATTAAGTTTCATACTTTAAAAGGAGGCTAAATCTGTTTAACCTTAGCCTCCTTTTTTACTTGGTTAATTTTAATTTGTAAAGCCCTTTACTGTTGGCATCTTTTTAAATTTATAACTATTTGATTAAATAATACCTGCCACACACCCCAACCACCCCATTGTGTATGGCAATCAGAATTACACGAACTTGGTGTTGACTGGATATAACGAACTCCATCTCCAACAATATGACATTCACAACATTCACTGCCATAACCTCCCCTTAAGGTTACCAATTCTTCAGGATTCATAAATTTTTCAGGATTGATTTGAAGTTTATTTAACTTTTTCATCAGTATATAATTTTTA
>DNOQ01000055.1 GCA_003501665.1 Bacteroidales bacterium
CCAATAAGGCCGCCATCAACATCCGGCTTTGAAAATATCTCGGAAGCATTTGACGGTTTGCAGCTTCCACCATACAGTATTGTGAGATTGCCGGCAATATTGGTCCCGTATTTTTCTTTTACCAGTCCGCGGATGTAATGATGCATTTCCTGTGCCTGTTCCGGTGTTGCCGTAAGCCCCGTCCCTATAGCCCAAACCGGTTCGTATGCTATGATGATATCCTTTATTGCCTCTGCTCCAAGAGGAAATAATCCTTCCTCTATCTGACGCTTTACAATGATAAGATGATTACCTTCCTCTCTCTGTTCCTTTACCTCCCCGCAGCAGAATATTACTTTCAATCCGCTGTTAAGCGCCAGTACTGTCTTCTTATAAAGCAACCTGTCATCTTCATTGTAATATGCCCGTCTTTCTGAATGTCCTAATATAACGTATTCAGCACCGGTGCTTTTTATCATGTATGCCGATACTTCACCGGTAAATGCCCCGGATGCTTCTGCAGCACAGTTCTGGGCTCCGAGTGCCACTCTCCCTCCTTTCAGTATCTCCGCAATGCCTGCAAGATGTATAAATGGTGTGCAGAGAATTACTTCTGCCTTTGCCGGTGGTTTGTTCATAAAATACTGGTTGAGCGATCCGGCAAATCCCAAACCCTCTTCATAATTCATATTCATTTTCCAGTTCCCGGCAACAACTTTTTTTCTCATTTGGTATCGTTTTAAGTTTAAATTATCATTAATTCAGGTAATCTTTTTTAAGATCTTCGAAAGCAGGAATATTTGCCCACGACCATTTTCCGGTAATTTTACCTTTCTTAAGCAGCAAATACCCCGGATTTGAGCGGACCATGGTTTTAAGTGTAATCTCATCGACACTGCAGAAACGATCTGTGTTATCATAACTCATAATTTCATCTCTTCCCGATGCAGTCAGGACATAAAAACCAAATCCTTCTGCCAGTAACCTGCTGCCCAGGCTGAAACCTGCAGCTAATAATTCAGGACCAGATTCTTTTAACTTCCTTGAGATCATCAGAAGTGTGTGGATTTCCGATTCAAGAACATAATCGGTAATATCCTCATTGTTCAGGGTTGTGAGTACAAAATCATGTATTGGCGGCTGATATCCTTTTTTGACCAGGACAGATCTCTGGTCAACAAATCTCCATGTAGTGTCATCAGCAGGATAATTTTCAAGCGAAAATTCTTTCCGCACCCCGCCCTTTTCGTAGATGAAAGTTGTTTCATACTTATCGGCTGGTTTCCCCTCCGGCATTTTCATCTTGTCAGGGATATATGTACCCGTATTATAAGGCAGGAAATCAATTATCGGAAGGTATCTCAGATTATAGAACGAAAAAGCCACAAACAGTAATATGACTGCTGCCACAGTTACCCATTCCCTTATCAATCCATGCCTGGGAGTAACTTTATTCCTGTTGATAAACAGACAGATAACAGGAACGAGCAGGATAATGTTCTTTATGAATGTCTGCCAGTTTGTAAGATGTATGACATCTCCGAAACATCCACAGTCGGTTACGGGATTCGTCAGGGCAAGGACGAAAGTAAGAGGAGTAAAGATCACCATCATTAACATCAGTATCCATATACCTTCTTTCTGACGGATATTGAACAGGACCGAAAATCCTGCAAAAAACTCAGCCGAACACAGGATAATAGCCAGTGGCAGACTGAAGGGCAGGAGGAAATCCAGGTTAAAAGCAAGAAAGTAATCCTGAAATTTGAATGCAGAACCAAGAGGATCGATAGCTTTTACAGTCCCTGAAAATATAAAGGTCAGACCTGCTATAATTCTGCTTATGAAAAGTAGTTTCTTCATATCAGATTAACTTTCTTTTAGTGATATTATCAATTATCAGGTCAAATATTCTTTCTGCCGGAAGTATTTTCCCTTTTTCATCACTGCAGTTCACCACACAAAGCCTGTCATTCTTAAGTGCTACTTTAATATACATGTCCCTTACCTTTTTCTGGAACGAAAGTGATTCTTCGTGAATATCTGTCGTTCCTTTCAGATATCTCCTGTCATCACCTGTTCGTGATATCGTCAATTTATTTTCGGTAAAAGAAAATGGCACGTCAAGAAAAATGTTAAGATCTGGCAGCGGAATACCAAAATGGTTGAATTCAAGATCAAGTATCCATTTCATAAGTTCTTCCTGTTCCTTTTCAGTGTTCAGTTTTGCACACTGATATGCTATATTCGAATAGGTATATCTGTCAATAAGTACAATACTTCCTTTTTTAAGCCATTCGTTAATGATGTCAGAAGCATCTTTCCTGTCGCCGGCATAAAGCATTGCGACCAGCCACGGATTTACTTCACTCAGCGATCCGAATTCACCGCGTAAAAACCTTGCAATAAGCTCTCCGAAGTATGGGGAATCTGTCCTTGGGAAATGGAGATATTCGCATCTCCTTCCTCCCCGGGTAAAATAATCATTTAGCAGCCCTATCTGTGTCGATTTACCCGAACCGTCAATCCCTTCAATAACAAAAACTTTCATTTCCGGATCATTACTTTCAGTGCAAATGTAATAACCGCACTGTAAAGATTAAAACGAAATAATGGCATAATTATGATTTGTTTTCCACAGTTATCAACTATCGGGAAGAGGACTCGCTCCTTTTATTTGCAATTCACGAAAAATCACTAATTTCGGACATTATTTGTTCAATGTTGGCTGATAAACCAAAAGTCATAAACGCGGGGGGCAGGCTTATTGATCTGAGTGTTCCTAAAGTGATGGGGATAATCAATGTCACACCCGATTCATTTTATCAGGGCAGCAGGGTGACAGAAGACAGAGATATTTTATCCGCGGCAGTCAGAATGATTTCTGAAGGCGCCGATATGCTTGATATCGGAGGGTATTCATCCCGTCCTTTTGCCGGAGATATTTCGGTCGCAGAAGAGAGAAAGAGGGTAATAAATGCAATAGTACTGATCAGGAAGGAATTGCCGGATGCCATTTTATCTGTTGATACCTTCAGGGCTGAAATAGCATATGAAGCTGTAACTGAACACGGTGTTCATATCATAAACGATATTTCAGGAGGTTGTGCAGATAAAAATATGTTTGAAGTTGTGTGGAAGCTCAATGTCCCCTATATTATGATGCATATGAAGGGTAATCCGCAGACCATGCAGAATAATCCGGAATATGATGATGTTGTTGCTGATATCCTGAAATGGGCAGGAACCAGAATAGCAGAATTGCATAATGCAGGAGTGAAAGATATAATACTTGATCCCGGATTTGGTTTTGGTAAAACAATTAAGCATAACTTTGACATGCTTAACCGGCTTGAGGATTTTGCAGTTGCCGGATTACCGGTTCTCGTCGGGATCTCCCGAAAATCGATGATCTGGAAAACGCTCTCAATAACTCCGGATGAGGCCCTTAACGGAACATCAGTGCTTCATGCTGTGGCGCTTATGAAGGGAGCGGATATACTCAGGGTACACGATGTCAGAGAAGCAGTACAGGCGGTAAAGCTTATTGAAAAGATAAAAGACAAAAGATCAAAGGCAAACAATAAACATTAAACGCGAAACAATACACGATAAAAGGGTTTTATTCAATAGGAAATAAGCAGATATAAAATGTTAGTACCGGTCACTGTTCTGGATATAATTGATATAGTACTTGTTGCATTTATTATGTTCCAGTTATACAGGATCATTAAGGGCACATCGGTCTTCAGTATTGTTATAGGGGTTTTCCTTATTTACATGTTCTGGCTTTTAGTCAAAGCCCTGAACATGAACCTTATCAGTTCGTTATTGGGACAGGTGATAGGGGTCGGTGTCATTGCACTTATCGTGGTGTTCCAGCAGGAAGTGAAACGTTTCCTGTTGGTTATCGGAAACAGGTATATAAAAAACACAACGATTTCATTTAAGCGCTTTTTTTCATCTGAGAAGGATGAATCTGTGATACCTGCTGTTGTGGAGGAAATTGTAAAAGCTACCCAGTCTATGAGTTCCAAAAAGACTGGTGCACTGATAGTTATAGGAAGGCAGAGCCTCCTCGGATTGTATGCTGACAGAGGCCAGAAGATTGAAGCAGAGATAAGTGCAGAATTACTTGAGACTATATTTTTCAAAAATACACCTCTTCACGACGGTGCAGTCCTTATTGAAAACAGACAGATACTGGCTGCAAGATGTCCGCTACCTGTGACAGATCAGTTTGCATTATCATCACATTTCGGAATGAGGCACAGGGCAGCAATAGGAATATCAGAACAGACTGATGCTCTTGTTGTCGTGGTTTCAGAGGAAACAGGCCGTATCGCTGTTGCTGATGCCGGTGAGATCCGCGAAAATCTGCAACCCGATGAATTGCGGAATATCCTTCTTATGGAGAAAGTGTGGTAAAATCCCGGCAGTCAGGTATAGAATTGTTGCAACGTAATTCACAATTAAAGTTTCTGGAGAATATTAACAAATTTATCCTCATTGGTTTCATTAATATTTTCCTTGAAATTTTTATTGATGATCTCTTTCTTATCAGGAAATATTTTTACCAGGGACTTCCTGTTTAACTGTACCTGATGAAATATATTATCATCTCCCTTAATATAATACCTGTTAAAAGGTTTAAATTCATCATATCTCCTGTCGGCACTGTAAGCAGCTCTGTAATCGGCTTCAACGAAAGTTTTTTCGGGGACCTTGATAAACATATGGGGTTCTTCCAGCAGTAGCTGGCAGAATTTATTTTCCCTGATATCCTTTTCAAATTGCAGTCCTTTCGTGGTCCTGAAGATCAGTTCCCTGTCATCTTTTATAACTATCAGCTCATTGACAATTTCTGAGGTGAACTCCATCAGTTTTCCCGTATTGGGTTGTCTGAAAATAATGGTATTCCTGACAACATCAACATCGCTTTCAAACTGGATGTATTTTTCCTGTCCTTTCACAAGCATATATGATGAAAGGAGTGTGTCAAATAATCTTGTACTCCCCCTGACACCTTCATACCTGTTATCGAATCCCATACCTCCCGGGGATGTGGGAGAAAGACTGGCAATAGCCTGAAGATTCTCCTGACCTAACAAGCCTGACTGATAAACATTGGTTTTCTGGGAATGAATATCAGCGACGAAGGAAAATAGCAGGATCAATATAGAAAGTCTCTTCATAATTATTCTGATTATATTTTTACCTGAAGTAGCCAATTTTATACCAAAGTTATGAAAGTAAGCTTGTTTTTCCGATAAACCAACCTTTATTTTAAAACCCGCAAATGTTAAAATTATTTAATTACGTACTGACCGGAATCGCGGATTTCTGATTGTGATTATGATACGGGATATCTTTTTATTAAGTTTGATGCGGTTTTCGGAAAAATTTGTATGACAGAAAGAGGTAAAGTACTGATTACGGGAGGTACCTCCGGGCTTGGCCTGGAACTTGTCAGACTCTTCCTTGATAAAGGATTTATTGTTGTCACAACAGGAAGGAGGGAGATAGATGTTTCAGGTTATGAAGACCGGTTCAGTTTATACCGGGCAGATTTCTGTAATCTGGGGCAGACAGCTGACATTTTCAGGAAGATATGCCATGAACATACTTTCGATTACGTAATCTATAATGCCGGTATTCTGAGTCCCGCTGAATTTATTAAAACAGGTGACGGATTTGAATTAACTTACCAGGTAAATTTTCTTGCGCATCTTCTTGCAAATGAGATCATTATTCAGCACAATAATTCCGGCAGGACTCTGCGTATTGCAGCAGTTACTTCCATGGCTTACCGGGTGGCAGCGCCTGAATATAAACCTGTAAGTGAACCATCTGAGTACAGAGCATGGAAAGCCTATTCTGATTCCAAACTCTATCTTGCACTTATGTGCCTGCAATATTCTGAGAAACTTGCCAGAACAAATATTCGGTTTTTTAGTTTTGACCCCGGTATTTTTGGTTCAAAGCTTTACAGGACCCAGTCAGGAATTTTCAAAATGATCTATCAGGTTGGTGTGGCAATCCTGAGAAAACCCACATCATCAGCCAGGGTTCTGTCAGATATTCTTATGGGATCTGAAATTAAAAACGGAGCTGTTTATGATGTGAGGAAAAGGATCCGTAAGCTGCAGGAACCCGGATTTACCATTAATAAAGCTTTCTGGGCAGGTGCACTCAGGGATATTGATCAATTTCTCAGGAAATGAAGGATTGAATTTGATAACTTTTAATATTTGCCGGCAGAACAATTCATAGTATAAATGAATATAATGTCGCCACAAGAATTTCACAGGTATTTGTATGGGTATCCGGACTAATTATTCTTATGCCCGGCAACAGCCTTTTTTGCAGCTTCGAGATGAAGATAGACATTATGCCTGTACGTAGGACTTAATTCAATGCATTTCTCAAGATACTTCAGGGCTTCATCAAATTTGCCCTGTTTATATAATCCCCATCCTTTGGCATCCAGATACCAGTAATAATCAGGTCTTATTTTCAGTGCTTCATCAACCAGACTCAGTCCTTCTGCGATATTGCGATCTTTGTCGATCAGGAACCATCCCAGATCCCAAAGCCGGTCCGGATTATCAGGTTCCAGTATGACTTCCTGCCTGTGATACTCCTCTGCTTTATCAAGGTAACCTGCTTCCTTGTATATTTCACCTATGCTGTAGGCAATACCAGCATCAGACCATGACCTTTCCTTACGCTGAACTTTGTATTTCTCAATAAGGTAATTTGCAGTAATTGTATCACCTTCAGTTAACGAAAAGAGAATCTTTTGCCAGGTCATTGCAGGATCATCAGGAAAATGTTCATCTGCTTTTATAAACATTTTCTTTTCTTTCCTGAACTGGCCGGTTGCATGGTATGCGTATGAAAGCAGAGAATAGTTAAAAACCCACCATGGTCTTGCATTAAATTTGTCATACAGTTCCAATGCTTTTTCAAATTCAGGGATTGCTTTGTCATATTGATACATAGTATAATAGATAAGACCAATCTCATAATAAGTTCCCGGAAACTGGTTGTCAACCTCCAGGATTTGCCGCAGGTATTTAAGCTGGTCATAAGGAGTGCCAAAGAATGCAGCATGACGCACCTCGGTAATCATTCTCGGCATGGCAGGCATCACATCTCGCCTGGCATATGCTTTTATGCACCAATCTTTTGCTTCCTCATAAAAACCCTCATTTGAATATGCAACAGAAAGCAATAAAGTCATATGATGAAAATTTGAATCAATAGCAAGTGCCCTGGAGAATAATTTCCTTGCGGTTGGATAATCCCTGTTGCTGCGTGCGTTTTCACCCTGAAGATAATATTTGAAAGCCTCTGCAGATTTGGTTGATGGAATTATCCGTTGAGAGGCAGGCAGGTCTTTGATCAGATTGGCTATTATCAGATAATTTCTGACCATTCCCGAAAGAGAATCGGTAACATGAAGTATTTTGTCACCTTTCCCTTCAATTTGAAAAGATTTGTAAATGTCCTCTGTAGATGAATTAATTAATTGAGCATTTAACCGGACAGTTTCACCAACCTGCTTTATGGTACCATGAATAAACATTTCAGCATCCAGTTTCTGAGAGATCAGACTGCCAGTATTAGGTCCGATCGAAGCATAATTGATCAAACCTTTACTTTTGAGAAGAGTGTTTGTGGTTTCCTTTTGCCTCACTTTCAGTTCCTCAGTGAAGGTAAGTGATGTAATTAATTCATCCTGAATCCCGCTTTGCCAGATATTCCAGGTAGTGTCGTTTGTCAGATTCCGGAACGGCATTACGGCAATTGTTATTCTGTCCTTTTCTCTGAGATTTTCCAGAGTGTTTCGTTTGAATATTTTCGAATAAACAAGGAGCACTGTTATTATCAGGATAGCTGTTATTAATATTCCTGATAACCATTTTAAATAACCCGATCTGGTGGTTTCTCCTGTTTTTCTTTCCTGCTTTTTGAATTGTTCCGGAGACTCTCCCCTGAACAGAATCTCCTCTTCTTTTGTCTTTTCAATTGACTTATATTTAAGGTACCACCTGATAATTATTGTAAGATTATTAAGAACCGGTTTCACCTGTTCAGGATCAAAATCTTTGGGATGCGCACCATAGGTGGAAAGCTCATTTAATCCATGCATTGAAGAAATAATATGCGCAGGAACTTTTTCCTCCTTATGCAGCTTATCAATTATACCCTTCAAAGGCTCAGTCTTTCTGGGTCTTTTTAACTCAATTTCACACAGGTCGGTTATGATAATCTCCAGGCATCTCCTTGAATACAGAAGAATCATGTTATCATCATCAGCTTTGATCAACCGTTCCAGCTCCTTTTCCAGATCGGGTAACTGACCTTTAAAGGTTTCATATAGCCTCCTAAGTTCCTTTATTTCAACGGACCAGATTGCCATCCAAGTAGTTTGTAGTTTTCAATAAATCAGATTTCATTCGAAAATAATATTAATATNNGTAAATTAAGTGGTTCGAATAGCCTGTCCCGCCTTAAGCGGGAGAACCTTCATGACGTGAATTATTTTCATGAGCTTTTGTCCCGCCTTAGGCGTGATGAAGGTTTCATTCATTTGCAGATGTAAAGTTAAGCTTTCCGGAAACGAAAGTCAAGCGAGGGACATAAGTTGACTTATTGTATTCAAAGCTGTAAATTTGAGATACATAGATTCAGAAGTACGATGACAGTGTTTGAAGGTGATTTATATAGATTTACATATCTTTATTCTGAATGCCAATCACCCAGGTTCCCTTATTCATATAACCCGTTTAATAGTTCAGTATCATATTATTTATTTTAATATAGTGCTTACAGAGCTAAGCAGTAATCTATATCGTAACCAAGTGAAAAGTTCATAAAGAATTTTTATATTTGGAAAGATTATCACTGGCACTTTCAAATTTCACAAATATACGTATCAGTAAATCTAATATCGTTGCAGTGAACATAAATTTAACTCAATACATGAAACAGGTTACATTCTTTAAAATTATGGTACTTTTTAGTTTTTTAGGTTTATTCGGCTGCAAAAACAGTGATCCCTCCAGATGGGGCAGCAGCAAAATTGACAAATGGTTTGAAAAAGGTGAATGGCTCAACGGCTGGCAGGTTAAGCCTGATGCTTCCATCAACCGTAAGGAATTTGCTGTATCCTATTTCAAACAGAAGGATAGATGGGATAAGGCTTTCACATTCCTCAGGGATAATGATCTGTCGCAAATGGAGCTGAAGCGATATGATATTGACGGAGATAATCTTTATGCCCCCTTCAGTGAGTATCTTACCAAAGATGATACTGCCGCCCGCTATGAAGCCCATAGAATTTATGCCGACATTCAGTATGTGATAAGCGGAAGGGAACAGATCGGAATTGCACCGTTAAGCGATTTGAAAGATATTCTCGATCCTTACGATGCCTCGAAGGATATTGAGTTCATGACAGTGAACCAGATCAAAAATGTGCCGGCTACACCCGACAGATTCTTTGTATTCTTCCCGTCCGACATTCATCGTCCGGGACTTAAAGAGGGCGTCAACTCTCCGGTCAGAAAGGTAGTCGTAAAGGTCAAACTGGACTAAGATTCCTGTTCCGGGTACCTGTATTACACTAATTTGCACCGTCATTGCGAGTCCCGCNNACACCACTGCCATCCGTCATTGTGCCTGCGCGGGACGAAGCAATCCGTCACCTTCACCTGCTGCCTAACCGGAACTCCACCATGCCACCCTCCATTATCTCTTTGTGAGTAATATAATTCCTCTTCAGCTTCTTCCCGTTGATTGTTGCTGATTTGATATAAATATTCTTATCGCTACGGTTTATTGTACTGATCGTAAAATTCTTATTTTCAGGCAACTGAATTATTACTTCGTCAAATCCCGGCGATGTGATGATATATTGCTCTGAAGCCGGACATACCGGATAAAATCCCATCATTGAGCATACATACCAGGCCGACATCTGGCCTGCATCTTCATTACCGGTAAGTCCTCCCGGCCCGGCGCCATACTCTTCCGCGTTGATTTTGTTTGTCCAGTACTGTGTCTTATCCGGATCACCGGCCATGGCAAACATGAAGGGAGCCTGCTGGTCCGTTTCATTTCCATGCCAGTAATAACCTTCGTCAAAGAACAGGTTGAGTCTGTTAAGGAATGCTTTCCTTCCACCCATAAGCTTAATAAGTCCCGGAACATCATGAGGCACATACCATGTATACTGAAAAGCAGTTCCTTCGCAGATAAAACTTGATTTAACGTTAGGATCAAACGGCTCTATCCAGCTTCCGTCGGCATACTTTCCTCTCACATAACCTGTTTCCCTGTCAAAAACATTTATGTAATTTTGTGATCTTTTCATAAGTTCATCGTAATCCGCGGTTTTACCCAGAAGCCTTGCAGTCCGGGCCAGAGCATAATCATCAAATGCATATTCAAGAGTTCTGGAAACCTGCTCCCTTTTATGGAACGCATCCCACACACTGTCTTCAAGAGGTATATAACCATATTGAAGATAACTCTGTAATGCCCGTCTCCCTTTACCATCAACATATTGTTTACGGTCGGGTGTCTCAAATGCATTCTGTCTCATATATTTGTAGGCTTTTTCTATATCAAAATCATTGATTCCTTTTGTGTATGCATCTGAAATCATCGTACTTACATGATCGCCGATCATTGCAGCACTATAATTACCCCACATGGGAAAGATTGGCATCCAGCCTCCCTGTTGTGCTTTAGCGACTAGAGATTTTACCATATCCAGGGTTTTTTCAGGTTCAAGGATAGTTAAAAGAGGATGCAGAGCCCTGTAGGTATCCCACATTGAGAAATCGTCATAATATTCAAACCCCTCCGCCTTATGGATCAATGTATCTTCTGCAAAACCCTGGTAACTTCCGTCACAGTCGCTTACAACCCGCGGGAGCAGATAACAATGATAGAGTGCTGTATAAAATTTGATCTTATCCTCTTCTGAGCCGGTTTTGACTTCAATTTTCCTGAGAATCTGATTCCATGAAGCTTCTGTTTCATTCATCAACACTTCAAAATTCCATTCCGGGATCTCTTTTTCCAGGTTTTTTCTTGCGGCTTCAATACTTGTAAATGATGATCCTGTCCTTACCATAATTTCATTGGTGTTCTTGAATCGCAGGATGATGAATTGATTTTCCGGTTCATGGTTTACTATCTCGAAATCCCTGTTAAATCTGAAGACAAAGTAGCCGCTGAAGCCTGCCGGTTGACCCCATCCCTGGTAGATCCGGTGAACAGGATTAAATCCGGCAATTTCATTCCTTTGACTGTCGTACCATAATTTGCCCTGTTTTTCATCGCTGTTAGCTCTTATGAAAATGCAGTTATCATTTTTACCGGAGAAGGTAAAACGTAAAAATCCGGAACGTGAGGTAGCAGTAAGTTCAGCCAGAATATTATTTTCATCTAAAAGTACACTGTAATAAAAGGGTGAAGATCTCTCATTTCCATGATTGTAACCGGAAGTCGGGGTAATTGATATTGTGTCCGGATTTTCAGTGATAAATGGCATTATCGAGAAGCTCCCGTAGTCCTGGGTACAGCTTCCGCTCATCCAGTGACTTCCTCTGAATCCTGTGATCCTGGAGTCCTCATAATAATAAGGAGAAACACATTTGGCCTCAGTGGTTCTTGTTTCGGGTGTCCAGAGTGTCATTCCGAAAGGCCGGCCTACCGCAGGGAAAGTCTGACCTTTAAGTTCGGTCCCTTCACTGTGGCGTACAGCGCTCACTGTTGTTGCCTGGGCAGTGCCGATAAGCGGGTCAACAAATCTCACGTTATTCTGGGCAGTTACGACAGCTGAAATAAAAACAAAGGTCAAGACAGTCAGTATTTTCATAAATAAATTATTTACATAATATCTTTTCGGATTCAATATTATAAGTTTCACAATAATAGTATGTTGTATCGGATTCCATGTCATTTTTTTATCCTGAACCAGCTCCTGATTCAGTTTATCCCTGCACTCTGAGCTCTGTGCTCTGAGCTCTGCGCTCTGAGCTCTGAGCTCTGTGCTCTGCGCTCTGAGCTCTGTGCTCTGTGCTCTGAGCTCTGTGCTCTGCGCTCTGCGCTCTGTGCTCTGCGCTCTGTGCTCTGCGCTCTGAGCTCCCAGCCCCCTGCCTCCAGCCTCCAGCTATTCAGCCAGATATTCAATATCCATACTGTAGTTCCATTTGTCGAAATAGAGATTACCCCCGTTCCATTCAACCTCACCCCTCTGAAAATCATAAGGTTCGCTTCTGAGATGGATCTTTTCAGGATATAATTTTCCTGCAACACCATCGTTTACTATTAGTCTGTATGAATCTATTCCCGATTTGAAAAACTCCTTAAGGTTTTTATTGTCACTGTATTGCAGATCGTAAGATATATCTGATGGCACCCAGCCTAAACCTTCATAATATACTTCGCACCAGTCATGAAGGTTTTTATGACCGGGTGGTACTTTCCATCCGCTCTGCCACCTTACCGGGATGCCTTTATATCTGAGCATCGACATATAAACAAATGTCTGCATTCCGCAATCGCCTCTCCGGTGTTCCATGACATAATCAGGTATATTTTCCATTGTAGAATATTCAAGTGCACCAGTCCAGGGTATATTCTCCTTAAACCATAAATAGACCTTTCCGACAATTTGTTCAGGAGAGTCATTTGCCGATGCAATGCTGTCGGCGACTCTTCTGATATCTTCAGAAAACCTGATATTCGGCAATTCTTCGGAAGTATAAATTTTGTACAAAACTGATGATTTATCATATTGTCCGGTCTTTATCGAATTCAGATCAATATACCGGCCTGATGACTGATATCTGAATGATATCATAAATTCAGTTCCGATACCCTTCCGGGCGGTATTTTCAATATAGATGGTTCGGTGTATAGCCGAATCAGGAGATATTATGTAATTGGGATCTGATACTGACAGTAATTCTATCTTTTGCTGGCGGGGATGACTCTCTTTCGGAAATGGCATCCAGCATCGTATCGTCTCACCATCCGGAACAGCATCTGCATCAACCGCGATGATGTATGTTATTTTCATATTGACGGGAAATACCGGTTCTGAACTTCTTTTCGATTCAGCAATTATTTTCTTTGTATGCCTGAGTCTTTCCATCATCTCAGGATCGCGGCTGTTCTCAAGGATCTGTTCTTCATTGTCTTCATAAAATAGTCTGAGGAGTCTCAGGTTTGATGCCGCCCTGTTGAAATACTTTTTTTCTCCGTCAATCATCCGCCATTCTATCCACTTTTTCTTATTCCATATATCCAGGATGCTGTCGTTGAACGGGATTTTATAACTTTCAAATCTTTTAAGGAACTGTTCTTCGCTATGGGAAAAATCAAGCCTTATCCTTTCGGAAATCTGTACCAGTGAGTCAGCCTTGCGGAATAAATCAGGTTCTTCGGGACAAACCTTGCGGATAGAATCAGCAATTTCAGATAACTTCAGAAAATTGCCATCATTGTATTCTGTTTCTGCCCGGCTGATCAAAATTGAACAATCTGGTTTTCCTGAACTGCAGGAGGAAAGAATTGCAGCCAGAATAATTCCAGTTGTCAATAATCCATTAATCCTCATATTGTTTTGTTATGACTTAAGAAGTAAAAGTAGTTTTCTTTTACCGATATTGAATCTGAACAATTGTTTTTTAATTTTATTGTGCATAAAATTGTTATTGTATAATCAGCCATAATATGAATAAGAGATCATTAATTATTGTCTTGTTGATGCTGGCTTTGACCAGCCTGGTATTCTCACAGAAGGGTTTGAATGAGAATATCGACAGGGGAGTGGTTGCCCTGACCATCGATGGAAATCATGCTTATATAGGGTGGCGGCTTCTGATAACGGATCCTCCCGACATATCCTTCAATGTTTACAGGAAACAGGCAGGTTTTGGTGATTTTCAGAAAATCAATAAGGAAAGCATCAATTCCACAACTGATTTTATTGATGAAACTGTGATGCCTGGTAATGCCTACCGTTATCGCATAAAAGCGATTATTAATAACAAAGAAGTGGAAACACCCGGTGAGGCAACTGTTTTTATGCTAACATCCAATCAGCCTTATTATTCGATCATGCTTAAAACGAAAGCGCAGTTGAAACGTATCGGAATTGGTGATCTTAATGGTGACGGTGCTTATGATTTTGTGATTCAGTCGCCTGATTTCAATGTGGATCCCTACTATATGCCCGGGTACTGGAAAAGAAGCCCTGAGCCCTATATGCTTGATGCTTATACATCAAAAGGACAGTTCCTGTGGAGCTATGATATGGGTTGGTCGATAGAGACAGGCACCTGGTATTCTCCATATATGGTATATGATATTGACGGGGACGGACTGGCTGAGGTGTATGCCAAGGCAGGAGAGGGTGATCCCCGCGAACTGGACGGGCATGTTCTTGAAGGTCCGGAATACCTTGTAAAAATCGATGGTTTGACGGGAAAGATAATAAATAAAACTGACTGGTTGTCAAAAGATGGTTTTCTTGGTAATTATAATTACTGGAGCAGAAATTTCCTGACAGTGGCATATCTTAACGGATTAACACCATCATTGATAATGCAACGGGGTACTTATACGATAATCAAGACTATTGCATTAAATAAGAATATGGAAAAGGAATGGTATTGGGAGAGCACCGGTGAATACGAGAAGTATAAGGGTCAGGGTCAGCACGGGATAATGCAGGGGGATGTCGATTTCGACGGGAAAGACGAGCTCATAATCGGTACTTTTGCACTTGACCATGACGGAAAACCAATATGGTATACAGGACTAAAACACAATGATGTGGGTTACCTTGCCGATATAGATCCTTCACGACCGGGGATGGAAATATTCTATGGAATAGAATCCAGATCACCTAAAAATGGTGTTTGTCTTGTTGATGCTGCAACGGGTGAAATTATTTGGGGTTTCGAAGGTAAGACAACACATGTTCATGGTCAGGGAATGGTGGGGGATATTGATCCGGATTACCCGGGTATGGAATGTTATGCAGGCGAGGCAAAGGGAGGAGATCAGTACTTTCTTTACAATGCAGGAGGTAAACGGCTATCGGACAAAGACATGGGGTCGCTTAATCCAAGACCTGTGTGGTGGGATGCTGATGATCTCAAGGAATTAAATATTAACAATCTGCTCCTTAAGTATAAAGGAGATACCCTGATGAAGATTGAGGGTAAGGTGGTTATGGTTGGTGATTTAATTGGTGATTGGCGCGAAGAGATTGTGACCAGTCTCCCTGGTGAATTAAGGATATATTCCACCAATATACCTGCAGCAGACAAAAAAGTGTGCCTGTTGCAGAACCGTCAATACCGTCTGGGACTGGCAAATTCAACAATGGGATACTTCTATCCGCCACAGTTAGGGTTACTGAAGAGGTGAAGAGGAGGGAGAGGGGACGAAGGGACGAAGAGACGAAG
>DNOQ01000062.1 GCA_003501665.1 Bacteroidales bacterium
ACTTTCCTTCCGGATAAATCCTTTGCAAGGTTAACCTCCGTAGCCAGGGTCTGGGAACCTATATAGCCGGCATGTATCTTAACAGCCTCTCTCACTGACTCAAGTTCCTCAATCTGAATAAGGATCTTGTCGGTCACATTATAACCATTTTCCTTACGGATATTCTGTATCCTGTTAATAAACTCCCGTGCAATACCTTCATTCCGAAGCTCATCGGTAACAGTAACATCGAGTGCCACAGTAAGCTTCCCGTCATTGGCAACCTGCCATCCGGGAATATCTTCCGAAATGATCTCCACGTCATCAGGGGTAAGGGTGACCTGGATGCCGCTGATACTAAGAACCTGAGNNGGCCTGATCTTCTTAACCAGAATGGCAGATGTATCTTCTATATATTCAACTTCTTTTACATTAACCTCGGTAAGTACCAGATCCTTTACCGCTTCAAATTTCTTTTTAAAATTCTTATCAGGAAGCGGGATCATTATTTTTGCCAGGGGTTGCCGGACTTTTATACTTACTTTTCTTCTCAGTCCGTGAACCATTGAAGATATTTTCTGTGCTATATCCATCCTTTCTTCAAGATCATTATCGATAAGAGAATCATCATGTTCCGGAAACAGAGCCAGATGAACGGATTCTTCCGGATGTCTTCCTGTGGTCATATTAAGGTCGCGGAAAAGCTGATCCATGAAGAAAGGAGCAATAGGCGCTGCAAGCCTGCTTACGGTTTCGAGACATGCATATAGCGTCTGATATGCGGAAATCTTGTCATGATCATAATCCCCTCCCCAGTAACGTTTCCTGCTCTGACGGACATACCAGTTACTGAGATTGTCAATTACGAATTCCTGTATAGCCCTTCCCGCCCTTGTAAGATCATAATCTTCATAACATCTGCCTGCCTCCTTAACCAGCGAATTGAGCAGTGACATTATCCACCTGTCAATCTCGGGCCTGTCGTTCACAAGGATATCTCTTTCGGTAAACCTGAAATTATCCACATTGGCATATAGGGCAAAAAATGAATATGTATTGTAAAGGGTGCCGAAGAATTTGCGTTTAACCTCATCCACTCCCTCAATATCAAATTTAAGGTTATCCCATGGCTGGGCATTGGTAAGCATGTACCATCGAAGCGGATCGGAACCATATTCTTCAATTATCTGAAAAGGATCGGCAGCATTGCCAAGCCGTTTCGACATTTTGTTGCCATTTTTATCAAGAACAAGTCCGTTTGAAATGATATTCTTAAATGCGACCGACCCGGAGATCATACTTGCTATGGCATGGAGGGTAAAGAACCAGCCTCTTGTCTGGTCAACACCTTCGGCTATGAAATCGGCAGGGAACATTTCAGAGAAATTATCCCTGTTCTCAAACGGATAATGNNCGGAACATCTTTTTTCCTGACGGACTGACCAGAATTATCTCATCAACAAAGGGTCTGTGAAGATCTAATTTCTCATAGTTTTCCTGCGAATTATTGCCTTCAACAAATTCTTCAAGCGGATTCATTTTCATAAAACCGGCACTCACCGATTTTTCAATTTCCGCTTTAAGTTCAATCACTGAGCCGATGCATATTGTTTCCTTTTTGTCTTCAGTCACCCATATCGGAAGAGGGGTTCCCCAGAAACGTGTGCGGGAAAGATTCCAGTCAACCAGGTTTTCCAGCCATTTGCCGAATCTGCCTGATCCTGTTGACGGCGGTTTCCAATTAATGGTATTGTTCAGTTCTATCATCTTTTCGCGGCATGCAGTGGTACGGATGAACCATGCATCGAGCGGATAATAGAGAACCGGTTTGTCCGTACGCCAGCAATGAGGATAACTGTGAACCATCTTTTCAATCCTGAATACTTTACCATTCTGTTTAAGATTCACAGCTATGTCAACATCAATTGTATCAGCGCTTTGTCCGGAACTTTCATCATATTCGTTCTTCACCGGACGGCCGGCAAAACCGGAATATGTATCAATATTAACTCTTTCCCTTATAAAATCCTCATCAAGATCTGATATTGGAACCATATAACCTTTCCTGTCAACCATAGGGCCATAAGAACCATCCTTCATTTTCAACAACATCGGCGGAACCCCGTACTCTTTTCCTATCTTGTAATCATCAGCCCCGAATGTTGGTGCTATATGAACAATACCGGTTCCATCCTCGGTAGTGACAAAATCACCCGGCAGTACCCGGAATGCTCCGCTATCGGGCCTCACCCAGTCGATAAGCTGCTCATAATTGATCCCTTCCAGTCTGCTCCCGGGAAATTCTTCCAATACTTTAAAAGGGATCTTTTTATCACCCGGTTTATATTCTGCAATCTGAAGTTCTGCATTTGCAACAGGAAACATTGAATTCAGGAGATCTTTTGCCAGTATGACGGTAAGCGGATCACCTGAATAGGGATTAAAGCTGCGTACCTTAATATATAGTATGTCTTCCCCTACAGCAAGAGCTGTATTTGAAGGAAGTGTCCACGGAGTGGTTGTCCATGCCATAATATGAACCTCATCCGTATCCGTGTTGTTATACAGAAACTCTGATTTATCATCCCTTATCAGCTTAAAAAGGGCTATACAGGTTGTATCTTTTACATCCCTGTAGCAGTTGGGAAGATTAAGTTCATGAGAACTCAGTCCTGTACCCGCTGCAGGCGAATATGGCTGAATAGTGTAATCCTTATATAGATATCCTTTTGAATAGAGTTCTTTCAGAAGCCACCAGAGTGTTTCAATATAACGATTATCATAGGTGATATAAGGATTATCCATATTCACCCAGTAGCCCATCTTACAGGTAAGTTCCTCCCACTGATCGGTGTATTTCATAACATCAATCCGGCAGGCTTTATTGAATTGATCTATTGAGATCTTTTCCGTTCCGATATCTTCCTTGGTTATTCCGAGCGCTTTTTCAACACCGAGTTCAATAGGCAATCCATGAGTGTCCCATCCTGCTTTACGCTTTACTTCATATCCACACTGGGTTTTGTAGCGGCAGATCGCATCTTTTATGGTTCGTGCCATTACATGGTGAATGCCCGGTATTCCGTTTGCAGAAGGAGGTCCTTCATAAAAAATAAATTCCCCTTTACCGTCGAGCTGACGGATGCTTTTATGAAAGGCGTCATTCTTGTCCCAGACTTTCAGTATTT
>DNOQ01000554.1:0-1228 GCA_003501665.1 Bacteroidales bacterium
TCATGTCATAGAACCTTTATCTACAATATCCTATGCCCTACGGGTAAAAGAGTAATATCAAATATGCCTGACAATGTAAAAGGAAGAAACGTTATATAATAATGCTATTATATTAATTACCCGGATCATATCTGTGTTTTCTGGAAGACCCAGTCTTCATTCGGTACAATGTGGTAAAGATTATTGTCATGCGGCATCGAATTATAAGCATCAATGGCAACACTTCTGTTTGCAGCGCCCATTGCACCCTTCCTTACAATATCCTTTAGTTTTATATTCTGCTGTAAACCCACCTTTATTTTTCCTCCTGACAGCAGCTCTATATAACCATTGTCATAGTAAAATGTATCCTGTGCAATTAATATTGCGCTGATATCCTTTTTGTTAATGATCATAAGAGTGTCGCGTGTTTGAATAAATTCAATTTCTCCCAGGAGCAGATTATAATTCAACCTTGCAGAACTTAAATTCCCGTTTTTATAAATTAGTTTCCCCGGAATAAAATCGGGATAGCGGTATCTTTCTTCAATCGGGAAATAATCAGCAACTCTGCTTCCCGCCTTTACTGTAATTAACTGATTTATCTGTCCGGAGAGATAAAATCCGGAAAAAATAAATGAACTGAAAAGGATTAATAGCTTATTCATCATAAAAACCAGATTTATTTCTTGTAAGTTGTAAAAAATCCATTTCCTCTTAAAGTTATGTATTAATTTTACATAAAATCTGTGTTTATGAAGAAGCTGAGAGTTTCTACTACCATCACAATCATCCTGGGTGCCCTATCTGCAATAGCACTGATCTTAATGTTCCTGGCTCTTTGCGATATTGCTGATCCAACAGAACCGGTCAAAACAGAATGGAGGATTGTCGGGACCTGCATGATCGTCCTGGGTGCTTTTGTAATTTCGACATTTGTAACGATAGGATATCTCCTTAAATCCATAAGGCTGACTAATTCCATCGCGGCAACTGTCACTACAGAGAACGAATAAAGCCGGATAATGAGACATAAACATACCCGTCGCGACTTTATCAGGACATCCGGAATTACTGCATTTGGAATAGGGATAACCGGAAGCAATCCTTTCACGCTGCAAAATTTTCCTTTTCAGAAGTCAGATTCTGATAACCCTATCCGTACGGATATCAGTTTACCCTTTGTTCCGACCCGTGCTGCAAGCTGGTGGTGCACTCTGGAGGATATCCTGTGGCCTCAGAAGAAAAT
>DNOQ01000554.1:1283-4225 GCA_003501665.1 Bacteroidales bacterium
GGGGAAGATGAATTCAGGAAGCTGCACCGGGGTCAGCGTCATCATATTCTGTTGTTTCACGATCCTGTTGCAGCTGAACATGCTCAGTATGAAGGGTACTTATTCCATGACCTTTGCGAAGTTGACATCCGCGACGGAAGCCGTGGTTATGCAAGACAATACCAGATGGAAGCATTCTGTCATAACAATCCGGAATTCCTCGACATGCATAAAAAATATCTCCTGAGGCTTTTAAAAGAAGTCCCTCTTGACGGGATGGAAGTGGATGACATGTGCGATTATGCCGGTCTTACCACATGCGGATGTGTCCACTGCAGGCAAAGGTTCCGAAAAGATTACGGTCATGAGATCCCTCCCTTTAATGACAACAACTTCTGGGGCGACACAACCAAAAATATGCTCCTGTGGGGAAACTATGATAATCCTGTTTTCAGGGACTGGATAAACATGAAGGCCGATTCGGTAGCTAATCATGTCAGAATGGTTAAAAGTGTGATTGGCAATAAACCTCTCATGACATGTTGTTCAAGTACAGGACCGATAACATTAAATTCGATTGCACTCAATCTGGAACGGATGGCCCCCCATCTTGATCTGTTCATGCTCGAAAATGTCGGGACTAACGTAAAATCTGTTGATTGGGTAAGAATGGATGCAGAAGCGCTGCAGCAGAAAGATATTGCACTGAAAAAAGGCAATGCCCCTGCTCTGGCATTAAGCTATACGATTTACGAAAAAGGCGGTTATCTGGGATGGTGTCTGAGCCGATTCTGGGGAGTGGGAAACTGGAGCAGTACTCTTAATCAAAGGTTAGAGGAAGATCCTGCTGATGCAATGGAAACCGAAGATATTATTGGTCCTTTAAACATATGGGAAATGAGAAACAGCAATCTCAATTACCGTGAGGGTAAGGATCTTGCTGAAGTAAGGCTTGTAAGCAGCAGCCTTTGCAGGGATAACGGATGGAGAGATAATGACGGATCAGAACAATGGGACCGGGTTAAGGCATGGTCCGTTAACCTTGTCTTGAATAATATCGGGTACCGGATCGTCCGGTCTGCAGAATTATCTGATCAGGAGGCTTTGTGCAGGGAAGATACACCTCTGATCCTCGAAGGTTTGGGCTGTGTATCGGAGATCCAGTTCAATGCAATCAATACTTTTCTCTCCAAAGGAGGAAAGGTATGGCTTGGGTTACCATTCGGAACACATGATGAAAAGGGTTATAAAAGAGATGTCCCTTTGTCCGTTAAATTACTGAAAACGAGAAACAATAATTTAATACTCAGAAAGGGATTATCCATCCCTGAATTTCTTAAAGATTTACTGCTGAAGAATAAATTGCATCCTGTCTTAATACAGGTTTCAGGAGATCCGGGATGGGCAGCCAGGATCAGGCTCCATAATGACAAACCCGTAATTCATCTATTAAACAGAGCTCTTACTGCAGTTCCTCATCCGACATTGAAAGATATTCCCGGCAATCCCATTTTAAAGGATATTGAATCTGAAATAATAGATAATTATCTGGTGTTTAAAGTTAATACCGGGAAACTAAAACTGACTGATCTGCTTATCAGGAGTCCCGAGCTCGGCGACGAACCCGGACATGCATATATACTCAGTTCAGAAAAAGGATATTCAACAATAAGTATCAATCTTGACGGCATTAAAATCTATGCCCTAATACAATAACAAAAATATCTTGTCATCAACACCTTTAAGAGCATGACATCCTGCAGAGCAGATTGCCATCTTACCTATGTACGTTTCCACTACCGGTGAAATGCCTTTGAGATAAATTCCAGTACCTCCGGGAGAGCTTCCCTCCAGTATTGCCAGGAATGAGCTCCATCCCTGACCCTGAATTCATGAGGAATTTCTTTCTGACGCATTGCTATATGCATAAGTGAATTGCCTTCATAAAGAAAATCATCATCTCCGCAATCAATATACCACCTGACTGCTGTTTTCTGATCATCCGGCATATTCCCGATCAGGTATAATGCATTGTGCCGGTTCAGGTAGTCATTGATCTGTTGGGTGGTCAGGCCTGCGGTATCAGCAGCCGCTATCCTGCCGCGGTCTGCTGTCCGTGTTCTGACCGAGGCACTTAAAGGGCATGCCGCTGCAAATATTTCCGGATGATGCAATGCATAAAGAACCGTTCCGCCACCTCCCATTGACAGGCCTGCGACTGCCCTGTATTGTTTTTCGGCACGGATCCGGTAGGTTTTTTCAATGAAGGGTATAAATTCCCTGAAGAAAAAATCCTCATACTGGAAATCCCCTTTCATTGTGTTAAAATATCCCCTTCGTCCGGTATTCGCATCCGGCATGGCAANNACCTCGCCGAACTGTACCCAGCCGGTCTGGTCATCACCGCCTCCGTGAAGCAGATAGAGTACAGGATAACTTCTGTTCGAAGTTTCATAATCAGGCGGAAGATAAACGGCATATTTACGCTCCATTTTTAATATCTGGCTTTTCATTGAAAGATTATCAAACACCTTTCCTGATTGGGCCGATAATACCAAAGGAAGTATCGTAATTAAAAGTAACATCAGATAAAATCTTTTCATTTTTGCTAAATGATTTGGTTATATAAATAATAATGAATTGATTACATGATCCCGGACAGATAAGGGAAACAATTAAATTTAATATGTTAAACTAAGAAAGATAATTAACTTTGCCAATAATAAGCATAAGTTCATTGCAATTTTATCGGATAAATTAATAGTTACCAGTTAATAAATATTCTTGATGAAAATCAGACTGTCCGTTATTACTTTCCTGTTATTACCAGTATTCACTGTTCATGCCCAGAACAGTGAATGTCAGGTTCTGCTACCTGATATTTCCGGAACCTATTCCGGAGGGTGCAAAAAGGGTCTTGCTCACGGAAAAGGTGTTGCTCAGGGCATTGATTATTATGAAGG
>DNOQ01000618.1 GCA_003501665.1 Bacteroidales bacterium
CGAAATTTTAATCATTGTTACCGTCATTACGAGTCCCTATTCAAAAATTTTTGCACTCCAGACATTATGACAACCCTTTATGAAAAAGTCATATTCAGGGCGCCATGGCCAAACTTTATATAATCCGTGGCAGATTTCTCGCTTCGCTCGAAATGACAGCATTTTCGGGGTTATCAGGGGAGGGAAGCCGGGGCGTTTTGAATAAAATTTATTCAATGAAGAAAAGTTCCTGCAAAACGCCCCGGCTTCCCTCCCACCCACCATTAAATTCGACACTGTCATTCCGAACGAAGTGAGGAATCTTATCGTATTATAAATCAATCGGTTACAAAATGTTGTCATTAGTAGTCCCGCCTGATGTTCCCGGTAAATTTCCTCTGAATCAAACGGGACGAAGCAATCCGTTTTCGAGTATTCCTATTCCTCGCTAAGTGTTCTTGCCGCATCAATCTGTGTAGCTTTCAATGCAGGCACCCAGCTTGCAAGCATCCACAAAACCGGGAATATGACGATTGTATAAACGAACAGGCTCCAGATTGGTCTTATGGCCTGGAAAGTAAACCTGAAGATCTCTTTTCCGAAATATTCCGCTATCCATGTCCCGAGGAAAAATCCAGCAATACCGCCTGCCAGTCCCAGTATGAATGCCTTTGCAAGAATCATAATAAGGATACCTGCATTGGCTGTACCCATTGCTTTCAGAAGTCCTATTTCACGCTTTCTGGTTGACACATTCTGATAGAAAAGGAGCCCTGTTATCAAAAGGCAGGTAATGATAATAAAAGGAATTATGAATGCTCCGTATTTGTTCATCATCAATCTCTGGTTCTCCCTTGCATCAGCAATACTGCTTATTTCAGTCACTTCCAGGTCGGAAAAGATAGCCTGCACCTGATTACGGGCATTCTTTATTCTGCCATCGTGGCAGACACATCCGAGTGCTTCAATTTTGTTAATCTGTCCTTCCATACCAAGTATTGTCTGCAAATCATGAAGATTGAAAGCTACACCCTGGTCGATCATTCCTTTGCCTTCCTCAAGTCTCTTTGCTATTTCAAAACTGTATTGTTTACCATCATTTCCCGTAATGGTGAAAGGTGCTCCATCGGGTATATTCCGTGCCAGCAGCGATCCGATATGGACGGTTCCACTGACAACATCTGTTCCCATGATCTCCTGTTTCGGAAGAAATCTCTGCATGGCTTCATCCTTATAACCAATCAGTAATATCTGATGAGAAGAGCCATTCGGATCTTTCCAGTCGGGATATTTCACCTGCAGAATACCGGTAAGATGTCTTACTGCATCGAAAGTTTTTGATTCAGCGAGAACATCAACATAATTTTCCGGGAAGCCTGGAGTGTTATTGGCAGAATAGAAATCTATCAGATTTGTTCCCTTTGGAAATATATAAAGATTCAGCCCCTGTTCACGCATGATCTTGCGGGTCTCATTTTCACTGGCTTTGCTCAGTGTATATATTGCCACGGCGACGGTACTGGCAATAATAACTGTCAGCAAAATAACCAGGGAACTTCCTTTCCGGTATAAAAGCTCTTTTAATATCAATTTTAATGGGCTCATTACATAATATTCTTTTTTCTTTTTAGATCTCCCAAAGCAGGGTTAGTATTTTCATTTTTTCTATTCTTTCTTAGTATATAAATTGTCAGAACAGCCACAGCCAGTAATATCACTGCCCCTGTTATCATAAAAGATATACCCAGGGACCTGTCTTCCTTCATCTCGAGTATTTCAGGCTGATACTGGTTCAGTCCGTCTCTCTGATCTGTCAGCCATTTCGGCAATGGCCTCTCGTCAGGCGACCTGTATGTCAGAGTATCCTGATTCATCAATGATTAATCAGTGATGAAGTAATGACGGATTTTCGTCGAGTATCCTGTTAACCATGGCAGGCAAAGGATTTTCCCAGTCATTTGTGAACAGTATGTCTGTTCCCGGCAAATCCTCCTTTATCACGCAGCTGCAGTCGGCGGTAAGAAAATCTATCATCAGATTAATGTTCTCGGTTGAGATACCTTTTGCAAGCAGGGGTTCAAGAGCCTTGAATCTTGCAAATACCCCGAAAAGCATCGGTTCATTGATATCTTTCAGATCACTTTCAACATTAAGGAGCATAGATACCAGATGTTTCTCTTCCACGCTGTTCCGGTCCAATTCCATCACAGGGATTATTTCCCTGAAAGGAGAGGCCGAAATTGTGCTTTTTATTATCTGCAGGGCCGGATCATCCTTTGCATCATTTCCTGTTTTCAGATAAAGCATCACACAAAGTTTGCCAGACATAAGTTCAGCTGCAATCTTTTTTCTGAGTGGTGAAAGAGTAAGATTTTCAAGTTCCCCTGGATTATAATATTTAGAAAAAAGTCTGTTCCCGTATATGAGAGCATAATGTGTTCTGTCGATATCATTTTTTAAAATGCTCCTGAACCTGACGTTGGCCGATTTTATATCACTGGTTATTTTAGAGTTCTGTTGTTTAACAGTTTCAGAAAGAGGTTCTTTATGGTAATAAACCAGCAGATATTCATTTGCCGGATTATTAAGAAGAACCCATTCAGATACCTTGGTTGTACAGGCAAGGCTCAGGATTCCGGCAATAATAAGTAATTTCAGATGCAATTGTTTCATATCAGTGTTATTGGACAGCCAGATTTTCCTCTATCAGTTCGATACCGGATATGATGGTATTACCACTTACAGGGATGAGTTCCAGTTTAAGAGATTTCCCGGCTTTGATCCCGGAGAATGATCTCACAATCTCTTTATCTGGTTTTCCGGCTGCGTTTACAATATCCAAATTCTGAAGTACCGCGGTATCCTGGATTTTTACATTGATTACCCTTTCTCCGGGCTTTTTATCTTCAAGTTCCGAGAAATACAGGTTTACAGTATAATTTGTTTCAGGAACATCGGATTCATTCGACAGAGTTATTTCGAGGGTTCGTATTCCGCTTAAAGCACTTGCGCTCACCCAGGGAGTATCTTCAGAAACTACAGATATCGGCTCCTTTCTGATCCGGTAATAGTTAACAGTGTCCATTTTCACCGGTATGCCGGGGTCATACCCGGGAAGGAACGGATATTCGATCCATAGTGTTTTATTATCAGATGTTCTGTCGCCGGGAGCATTGAGGTTCAGTCCGAACTGTTTAATTTTTTTCCCGCTCCAGGTATAATTGCTGTTGGTCCAGTATGTCATCCACGGCATATGAATCAGTGCAAGGGATGTCTGGTTCTGATACGGGCACTGGCATGTTCTTGTATAATCAGGTGAATTGAGCACTCCGTCAGCAGCAATAAGATTTGTTGAGCAGCCTGCTTTCCAGCCTCCGAGGCTTCCGGTCCCCTCAAAGACATCCAGATTTACAAATCCGGCCGAGGCTGAACGGAATGTAAGAAGGTGTTCACTTGCAGCAACAATCCCGCAACCATATTCACGCCTGAAGTTCCACTTAAGATCTTCTCCCGTAACCGGATCTTTCTCAACAATCGGATCACCCGTCAGGAGATAAAAGCCTTCTCCGTTTGTATAGATTTTATCATTATGTATTATTGGGGGATTCGCATATCTGACAGCTTTATCCCATATTTTTTCCTTTGTAAGAATATTATAGGTTATCATCCTGTTTCCCTCTTCCCCGTTAAGCATGTCCCGCGAAGGTCTGGTTGCCTGAAGCAGGAGCTTATGATCTGAGGAATATCCAAGCCATGTACCGAATACATCTTCGGTAACCTCATTGATTACACGTCCTGTCCTGATATCAATATAAAGAAGTCGTGAACCCTGTGGAGGAGACTCACCCCTTCTTCTCAGCTTTGTTTCGATATACTGGGGTAATTTGTCGAGGCAGAAGAGAATTCCATCACCCGCGATAACGGAATTATGTATAAAGCCGTGATTGCCTGTGCTACTCCAAAGCTTATCACCCGTAAATCTGTTCAAAACCAGCAGCTCACGGCTCGCGGTCAGATTGTATTCGGTGAATTTCGGATTTTTTATCCGTATTGAATCATTTTCCAATCCCGTAAATTCTGCAAAGTTATTGCCAAGAATGAGTAAATCCTCATAAACGCCTATATATCCCAGTTCCTTTGTGTCATCATCACCGGTATCAAATGACTTAACCATATCGCCGGTTTTGATATCCACCAGATGGCATACATCTCCTTCAATAATATAAACATACTCTTTTGTGGCAATATAGTTTGTTCCTCTTGCATTAGCACCGGGCAGATGTACCTGATTGTATTTCGTATCAAGCGGATTTTCTTCATCATAGGTCTCATCATAGTATACCATCCATGAGTCATCAAGCAGTTTTTCAAATTNNTGCCCGTGTCTTGGGAGAACATCCATATTCGAGTTGCCACCAAACCACAGAATACCAAGCGGAGCTTTTACCGTTTTATCATCCGATTTCACCGTATTGGCTATATCACCATAATTATGTGTCCAGCTTGCCGTGCCTTCAAGAGCCCCTTCCCTTGTTATCACGGCATACGGGCCTTCCGGCTCCATGACTGCTCCATAGAGGTTTAATCTTCTGAAAGCTCCGGCCAGCATTTCCCTCTCAGCACCACCGTTCCTTATTACTATTTTTCCATCATAAGGACGTGTGGATTCATATATCAATTCAATGAATTCATCGTCAAAACCAAAATTTTCGTTAATGATCGTCAGTGAGGAGAAATACTTTGGAAGAAGAGGATTCGGTTTTTCATATTCCAGGAACACCAGACGGTCGGCATAAACGCCAAGTCTGTTGAAACAATCCCTTAAGGCTGTGATTTTACCAGGATCCTTTTCATATACTACTATGGAAAGAGATGTCCCTGAAATAAGTCCTGTTAAAAGTTTCACATCTGATCCAAAGACCAGCGCATATCCTTCTTCAATTCCGGTGGTATTTATAATTTTCTTCGCTTTGGATGAAACTCTTTTCAGATTGATTACCGGTGTTTTATATTCGGCAATCTTATCAACCGGTTTATCGCCGAATGCCATAATTGTTCCATCATCTGTAACGGCAATAAGTTTGCCGTTTGAAGCAACAAGACGTTCGATGGTTTTCCCGGAAGGATATTTCCATATCAGTTCAGGTTTTGCATTGCCGTCAATTCTGACTGCAAATATTCCTGTGCTGTCGGCAGCATAAAGGCAATTCCCTGCTTTTATAAGATCGGTTCGGGCAGGGATCTCTACGCTCCACAGGGTATCCAGTTTTTTTGATTCATTAAGAGAAACAGCTGTAATATTTTTACCTGAAAAGTATATTTTGTCTCCTTCAATAACAGGGTATTCACCGGCAACCGCGATCAGTTTGTCTCCGTTATCAGAATCATACATTGCTGTTAACCGTTCTCTGTGGTGATTAAAAAACACCCTGTCGTTGGCGCATGTAAACGCACCTCCTGTTTTTCCGCTTGGTGAAAGCTGATAATAAAGTTCTTCCCCGGTTACCGCATCAAATCCTGCCGGAACAGAACGTCCTCCGGCAACAAGTAATTTATCACCGCTTAATGTAAAGCATCCCTGGGGAGCAACATGTGCAAACGCCGGCGATCTGTGAGGCTGCAGGATATAATTGCTGCCGGTTCCTTCATTCTTCCAGATTATGGAACCGTCGTCAGCATTAATGGCATAAATAAAAGTCCCCATCATAGGGAAAATACTGGCAGCTGTATAAATGATATTATCTTTTATTACAATACCACCCCGTGCCGGCCACATAGATATGAACCTTTTATTCCCGAGAAGCTTGTTAGTTGAAGGTGCCAGTAAATTTTTCCATTGAAGATTGCCGGTATTTGCATTTAAGCAGTAAAGGTATCCGTCATCAGCGGTGAAAAACAGTTTTTCTTTATAGTAAGCCAGTGGAAGCCTTACCGGACCATCGGTAAAAAAGTGCCAGAGTTCTTTCCCCGTATTAATATCGAGGGCAGTCACTTTATCCTGGTCATTAAAGCCTATAAAAACTTTGTTACCTGCGACTATCGGTTCAAAGATCCGGTCGAACTGCATCAGGTTCTGATTTAAAGGATCGTCCCAGACAGGTTCCCTTGGGGAATAGATTGCCTGCCACTGAAGGTACAGTTTATCGGCCAGCTGTTCCGGAGTTGATGCGGAACGGTTGGCGTCAAACCGCCACATGGGCCAGTCGTAACATTGTCCCTTTAAGGCTGATGAAATCAGGAGTGCGATAATGATCAATTGTATTCTTAAAAACATATATTGCGGAATTATAGTTTTATACCAGAGTCAGTTTAGTAATTTTCAACCTGTACTATGCAAAAATAGCCAAGAATTGATGCGGAAGTATTAATATATGTTAAATATGATCGAAATACCTTCCGGCATTAAGGTTGTACAATAATAAGAATTCCGGAGTAAATTAACTTTTTTTAATTTTAAATCTCATCCGGAATGATATTTTTGCGATCATTCTTCAATATTTTAGCATGAATTGACACTGAAATGGCCAGAATTTATATAAAACAACCCGGAAGAATCTGTTCAGTTCTTTTCTTTGCCGTAATGTTTATCTATTCTCATGTCTGTATCGATAAATTGTCGGCTCAGGTACCGGATAATGCAGTTTTATTACCGGGCACATACGAAATAGATACCATAACCATCCGTGCCAGGATCAGACTGGTTGATCCTGTAGCCAGGCCATATACGGAGCCGGTCTCTCTTTTCCCGACAATAAGCAGATTAAGCCATACCGATATCCGTAAACAGGGTGCGGTTACATTAATAGATGCTATGAATTTCATTCCCGGAGGTTTTACCGAAACAAGGGGAAGACAGGTTAAACAGTTTTTCTCGGTCAGAGGACAGAAATATCCTTATCCCGATTATGCTGTCAATGGCGTATGGCAAAAGGAATTTGAGGAATTGCCTTATTTCTTCTCTGCTTCCGATATCGAAGAAATTGAAGTAATAAGATCAAGCGCCGCATTGCTGACCGGATTATCCGGACTGGCAGGACTGATAAATATTAAAACGAGGGAATACACTGATTTTGAAACAAGAGTCGATCTGGAATATGGAAGTCTCAATTCATTACACTCTCACATCTCTACAGGGAACAGGATCGGGAATTTCAGTTATGCAGCGGGATTGGGTCATGACAGAAGTGACGGCCCTGAAGGAAGACATGCAAAGGAAGCAATGACCAATTTGTATACCCGGATGAACTGGCAGATATCGGATAAACTTGGTGTAAATACCAGTCTTTTCTATCTTAATGGTGAAAGAGAGTTGGCCCTTGCATTACCTCCGGCGGAAAAAAGATATCAGGACATGATCCAGGGTTTTGACCCTTATAATGCCCTGCTTACGAACATGAAAATGACCTACAGGCCAAGCCCGAAATTATCTTCCGAACTGCAGGTTTTCTATTCACAACGAAATCCGACCTTTTATGATGAGGTTGCAGAAACAACTTCGAACGAAAAAGATTATGAATATGGCTTCAATTTTATTCAGTCGGTAAGAGTGATGCCATCGAATGTATTAAGATTTGGCGGATTATACAATCACTGGGTGGCTCCCAACGGAAAGAGATTCTATATAGGCAAAAAGTGTGATACCGAAACTATTTCGGGTGTCATAACAGATGAACAAAGACTGGGGCCGGTAACCTTAGACGCAGGATTAAGAATAACCGGAACCTATCTGAATGAATACGCAGCTTTCAATATTGAAGGCGAGGGAGGAAAGTTCAGAACTGTAACACCAGTAACCGACGAGTGGGAACCTGCCTTGATCCAGGGCAGCGTTGGTATCACATATACTGTCACGGAAAGATTCTCTGCGTTTGTTAATTCCGCTGCCGGAAATATCAAACCCAGGGTGGGAACCCTTCTGGATAACAAAGGCACAGAACCTGTACATGAACCTTTGAATGAAATCCGCTATAAGATCGATATCGGATTGTTACACAATTTTGGGAACGCAGGAAAAATGACCCTTACTGCATTCGGAGTATTTCAGAAAAATGCCATTGCACTGAGCGGTACAACATACCTTGATCCCGAATCCAATATACGCCGTGAACTTTATCTGAACCGCAACCAGAACCAGAAAGGGATCGAATTCGAGATCATCTCTCCGACTTTAATGGATATCATCAGGCCATTCTTTAATATAACCTTCATGCAGTCAAAAATGGAAGAAGATGGTGCTTTGGTTGTCAATAAGGAAAATCCGGTCTGGATTGCAAATGCAGGCATTTATTCAGTCTGGAAAAGTTTCGATATCAATCTAATGGGAAAATATGTTTCACCCTTCGAGAATGACAGATTTGTAAGTGTTGCCGATGGCCCTCAGCCACTGGGAGATTTCTTTGTGACAGATCTGAACGCAGGCTATACAACTAACTGGAAAACACCGGTAAGGTTTTATTTAAGATCCAAAAACCTCACCGATAAAATCTATTCGACAGTAAACGGATATCCCGATTATGGACGAATGGTTTACGCTGGAATTAATGTAATCATTAATCGCTTAAGGCCTCAGCCCTCTGTGCCACTGTGCCGTTGAGCCATTATCAAAACGATATCAGTAATCCCACTGCCCCATAATGGAACAATGAGAACGTATATACCTCATCATTGTCAGCTCCCCCTTCAAGAATTCTGTAGCCCGCTTTAATCCCCAGATTATCTGTCACTTTATATGTTGCGGCCAACAGCACATCCTCTGCCCTGCCCTGAGGAGCAGCCAGAGCATCACCTTCAAAGAGCACTCCCAGCCTTTCATAAGGTTTCCAGTGAAGCCGGAAATTTATTATCGGAACAAATCCTACATTGACCTTTTCACTATACAGCTCTCCGGAGGTCAAATCTATTTTAGCATCCCTTATCTTGGCAGTAAGTCCCAGACCGAAATCGACTTTTGGTTTCTGAACAATATCATACCGGTAAGTGACCCTGTAAGAAT
>DNOQ01000041.1:0-4555 GCA_003501665.1 Bacteroidales bacterium
TGTATTATAAGGTTTTGACTTTGCGCCCTTTGCGCTGCCTTTGCGTGCTTTGCGGTTAATAAAGACTTTCCCGTAAACCTTTCTACTGATGCATAAATCCCTGTTCATGTAATACCTTGATTAAGATTCTGGAAAAATTGACATTATCATCCTTCTTATACCTGACATCAGTGAAAACCTGTGCGAGTGTCTCCTTATTATTCTCCCTGATGAATTCCCTGGAATCCTCCCGCTCTTCTTTCGACCTGTAATATTCTTCAATATCCTGCTTTGAATAATCATGGTATACTTCCTTATGAACGATTGCCTCCAGTGGAAGCCTGTCGGGCTGTTCAGGATCTTCATCAGGCCAGCCGAGAGTAACAGTTGTCACAGGAACAACTCCTTTCGGAAGGTTCAGTGCCTCAATTATTTTATCTGCCGTATAGGTTGTGGTTCCCAGATAGCAGATACCCAAACCTTCCGATTCGGCTGCTATGCAGACAGTCTGGGCAACAAGAAGGGCATCAATGGCTGCCGTAAAGAAAGAAAGGAAATTGTCGTATCCGGGATCGGCTTTATTTTCGCGGCACCAGATACTGAACCTGTTGAAATCGGCACAAAAGGTCAGTACAACGGGAGCCTCTGTAACCATTTTCTGATTGAAATGAAATGGTGCAAGCTGTTTCTTCCTTGCCGGATCCCTGGTAATAATAATGCTGTATACCTGCATGTTACCGGTAGTTGAAGCCCTGCACCCCTTTTCCAGAAGGTGATAAAGAAGTTCGTCATCAACCTCTTTCGGGGAATATTTACGTATGGTTCTCCTGTTAAGAAGGATATCGGATAATGATTTCATTTTTTATTTTTATAGTCTTTTCACAAAGAAAATAAATTCTGCCAAATGGTTACGGCAGTTTGAAAAGGATTTTCTTATATTAGCATAATCCAAAATGAAAAAACCAGACAAAACCAGCAACCCTTAACCAGCAACCCGTAATCAGCAACCCTTAACCAGCAACATGCACCTACTTAAGTATAATAATAAACTATAAAAAAATGAGCAGACCAGTAACATTATTCACGGGCCAGTGGGCTGATCTTCCACTGGAAACGGTATGTCAGAAAGCCAGATTGTTCGGTTATGACGGTCTGGAGCTGGCATGCTGGGGAGATCATTTTGAAGTCAGTAAAGCAGATAATGCTTACTGCAAGGCAAAACGTAAACTTCTCGACAAGTATGAACTTAAACTCTTTGCAATATCCAATCATCTTGTCGGACAAGCGGTTGCCGACCGTATTGATGACCGTCATAGAGGTATCCTTCCCGACTATGTGTGGGGCGACGGCAAACCTCAGGGTGTAAGGAAGCGTGCTGCTGAAGAGATGATAAAAACTGCAGAAGCGGCAAAACGGCTCGGTGTCTCAATAGTTAACGGGTTCACCGGAAGCCCGATATGGCATCTTGCCTACTCGTTCCCTCCAAACCTGCCAACAATGATCGAGGATGGATTCAAAGAATTTGCCAGTCTGTGGAAACCAATACTGGATGCATATAAAAAGCTTGGTATCCGTTTTGGACTTGAAGTACATCCTACTGAGATTGCCTTTGATATTGCATCGGCAAGAAAAGCTCTGGAAGCGCTGAATAATCATCCTGCCTTTGGTTTTAATTATGATCCTTCTCATTTTGGCTACCAGGGTGTGGATTATATCGGTTTCCTTTATGCCTTCAGCGACAGGATATTCCACGTTCACATGAAAGATGTCGGATGGTCGGATATACCGTCAGAGGCAGGTGTTTTCGGTGGTCATACCGACTTCGGATCAAAGGGCCGTTACTGGGATTTCCGCAGCCTCGGACGGGGTAATATCAACTTCGAGGAAATTATAAGGGCATTGAACCGGATCGGTTATAAAGGACCTCTGTCGGTTGAATGGGAAGACAGCGGAATGGACCGTGAGCACGGTGCAATGGAAGCCTGCGAATTTGTGAAATCCGTCGATTTCCCGCCATCGGATATTGCATTCGATTCAGCTTTTGAAAAATAGAAATCAATAATTAACTTCTTATTCAATAACCTAACAGACCATTTTATGGATTCCGCAATCAAAAAAACACAATTATTCAATGCAAGCTGTGTTGCATTGGTGGTAACAGCACTCGCTTTCGCAACAAGAGGATCTTTTGTTGAAGCATGGGCAAGTGAATTCAATCTGACACATACACAGGTAGGATGGATCGTCGGTACGGCTTTCTGGGGTTTTACACTGGCAATGGTCTTTGGAGGACCACTGGTTGACATTATTGGTCTCGGCCGGATCATTGCAATTGCTTTTTTCTGCCATGTAATTGGTATTGTTCTTACCATTATAGCAACAGGATTCTGGACCCTTTTCATCTCCACCCTTTTCATCGGTATTGCGAACGGCAGTGTGGAGGCGGCCTGTAATCCATTGATTACAAGCATGTACACCGACGAAAAAACACGGCGGCTCAACCGTTTCCATGCCTGGTTCCCCACCGGGGTCGTTATCGGGGGTCTGATTGTATACCTGTTCAACAATATAGGTCTGAACGACTGGAGATGGGCAATGGTAGTTATGCTTCTGCCAACATTTGTATATGGATACATGTTCCTGAACAAGAAATTCCCGGAAACAGAACGTGTAACTGCAGGATTTTCCTATAAGGATATGCTGAAAGCATGCTACAGTCCGCTGTTCCTCTTCATGGCATTCTGTATGATTCTGACGGCATCCACTGAGCTTGGTACAAATCAATGGATAGCCGCTTTGCTGTCAAACGTTTCGGATAATCCCATTCTTCTGCTCGTGTGGATCTCAGGTATAATGGCTCTTGCCAGACAGTTCGGCGGCACCTTTGTACACAACACACGATCGACTGTAATCCTGCTATTCTCTGCTATCCTGGCGTTTATAGGAGCATTGCTGATGGGTTATGCACAGGGAGCCGTGATGGTATTTGCCTCTGCAGGTGTTTTTGCACTGGGTATAGCTTTCTTCTGGCCCACAATGCTGGGATTTGTTTCTGAAAATATACCGGAAAGCGGTGCACTCGGACTGGCAATAATGGGAGGTATAGGTTTTCTTGGAGGCGCCATAGCCCAGCCGGTATTGGGAGCCATATTTGATGCACAGACTGCTGCATCAATCCCGGCAGGACAGGTTCTGGAAGCTCTTAAGTCCGCTGCTCCGGGATCACAGGAAGCCGCAACTTTTGCACAGGCACAGCTTGCAGGAGGAGCAAATACATTAAAATTTGTTTCAATTGTTCCTGCATTACTGATCATCTTTTTTACATTTTTACATTTCAGAAAAACCAAAAAAGCCTGATTATAATGTCTTTGTTTCCCTTTGTGTGTACTTTGTGTACTTCGTGGTTAAATATTTTTAAACCACAAAGTATCTCAAAGGTAATCACTAAGTAGCACAAAGGGATACAGTAAATTATGAACATTTATGAATTAAACAGACTAACATAGAAAAATATGAAAAAAATTAAAATGGGAATGATCGGAGGCGGAACAGGAGCATTTATTGGTGATGCTCATCGGCGCGCCTCAAGGATCTGTAACGATTTTGAACTCGTCGGAGGTGTTTTCGATGTCGATTATGAGAAGAGCAAAGAATTTGCAGCTAAAGAAGGCATAAGTCCCGACCGCTGCTATGAAAGTGTTGACGTAATGATAAAAGCCGAACTTGCCTTACCCGAAGATGAAAGGATCAGGGTTGTATCAATTGTAACACCGAATGCCCTTCATTACCCTCAGGCAAAAAAGTTTCTCACAAACGGATTTAACCTTGTCTGCGAGAAGCCGATGACGATGACCGTTGAGGAAGCTGAGGATCTTGAAAAGCTGGTTACAGAAACAGGGCTTACTTTCTCACTCACACATACCTATACCGGATATCCGATGGTGAGACAGATGAGGGAAATGATCTCCAAAGGTGTCCTCGGTACAATTCAGCGGATCGATGCTCAGTACTATCAGGGATGGATCAATGCCATTATTCACGGTACCGGAAGCAGGATAACGGGTGTGTGGCGCCTCGATCCGAAACATGCCGGAGTAAGCAGCTGTATGGGAGATATCGGGGTTCATGCATTCAACCTGATTGAATATACGACCGGACTTGAGATCAAAGAGATTCTGTCAGACTTAAGTCCTGTCAAAGAAGATATTAAACTTGACCTGGACGGTACAGTCCTGCTGAGGTTCAGCGATAAGCTTAAGGGTGTAATCAGAGCCAGCCAGGTTTGCGGAGGTCTTGAAAATGACATAGTTATTTCTGTTTACGGATCAAAAGCAAGTCTCAGGTGGGAACAGGAAAATCCGAATTATCTTTATATGTTCAGCGATACGGAACCGACAAAGGTATTTAAACCTGCTCACGGATATAATGAAAAAATGGCAGAAGAGGGACAGACCATGCCGGCCGGGCATCCGGAAGGTATTTATGAGGCACTCGCCAATATATATAAAGGTACAGCCAAATCGATCCGGGGAGAAAAATTCACTCCGGGAGAGTTCCCTACAGTTCACGATGGTGT
>DNOQ01000041.1:4628-11036 GCA_003501665.1 Bacteroidales bacterium
TTTTCTTCTTTAAAAGGAAATATGCAACTGCACCCACAACCACGACTGCTCCGAAGATTATGGCAATTGTTCCGCCGCTTCCTTTTTGCTTACCTGAAGAGGTTGAACCCTCATCCTCGATGTCATAATATGTTGTGGGTTTGGCATCGGTATCAATATTTACAGTATCCTTCTGAGGTTTCGGCTGATCCTGTGAAAAAGAATTCGTAAGTCCGCAGAATGCAAATAATGCTGCCAGTGAGAGTGTTAATAATGCCTTTTTCATATCATTTCATTTTATAATTATTTAATAGTATCGGCCAGTCTGTAATATTTATCAGCTATTTCCGGAGCGCTGTTCCTGTATGTATCTGCAAGAGCGATTATTGCAGGCTTATACCACGGATTTAACTTCAGGCAATCCCTTAAAAGCATTCTTGCTTTTTTAAGGTCACTTTCCATAAACAACTCTGATAATTCCACATAAGCCTGAAAATATTTCCTGTTGTAATCAATAAGTCTTTCATAATACCCGGCAGCTGTCTCCTTATCATTCGCGGTTTTAGCTATGTTTCCAAGATACATCAGGATCGGTTCACAATACGGATTGATTTCCAATCCCTTCTTCAATACCGAATCTGCCTTTTCGTAAAATCCTTCGTTATATAAAGCCCTTGCAAAATTATAAAAAATCATCTCATCTTTAAAATTAAACTTCAAAGCCGTTTTAAAATGAGTGATTGCATCAGCTGAATTTCCTTTTTCAAGAGCTTTGTATCCGTAATAATCATCCTTGTTCTTTCTTTCAAGAACAATACCTATCGGCACATCATCGGCATATATCGTATGAATTGCATCTTCAGGAGGCCAGATCTTGTTTTTTAGCTGAAAAGGATGGATATACCGGTTTGCAATTATTGCATAATCCCAGTCATATTGGCTCCTTTCTTCATGCCTGAAATAGAATGTCGTTATACCCGGATTATTCCTGAAGGAACATTTAACGGGAAAAGTCGCTCCTGTTTTTGCAGAATCTGTTCCTTTATCCCTGAGATGATCAATAAGCCATTCAGAAGCTTCTGTCTGACTGACATAATAATAGTCAGTCTCATAATTGCCATAAGCTCCCTTCAGTCCTCCCACAAGCTGGTTATAATATATATAATGGTATGGATGATTCCTTATCATGAATTCAGAAGGATGGACTAAAAGCAGGAAGAAAAAGGTGATCAACAATATTCTCAGGTATCTGCCTGTAATTGCACTGAACAGGAATCTTATCCCCGTGGCAGCAATCAGGACGACAGGGGGATATAAGAAAAGGAACTGTCTCCATGAGCTGTACAGATTTGATTTCTGAATTATTACAAAAAACACCGGGAAGAGAACGGTAAAGAGTATCAATAAAAAGATCAATCCTTTGCCAGATTCCCTTATTTTCTTTAAAAACAGGAAGAAACAGCCAGTCCCTGCAAGCACCACAAGTGGTATGGTAATACCCATGGATTTCGGAAGGTAGTACCAGGGCATAAAATCGGACCATTCATTTTTACCTTCAAATATCTGTCTGAAGGTATCAGGGAAATGAGCCATTACATGGTAGGAAGCAAGTACATTTTTTACCGGTGACTGTAATGCATAAGGCCATAAGATGATACCGAGAATAAATGCAGAGGCAGAGATCAGGATAAGGATCACCAGTTTCAGTGTATCCAGTCTGATATCATATTTACCTTCTGATAAATACCTGTACAGCCATATAATAAAAAAGAAAAATATAAGGTAACAAATAAGGAGGATCCCCCCTGCCCTTATACTTATTGAAAAAGCAATACTGATGATCAGTAGTGTTATTTCAGCAGGGGAAATTTTTTTATTTTCCGGGATAAGCAGACGCAGGATAAAAAAGATGCCTGCCACATAGGAAAGGGCAAAGGGAATATCTTTGAGGTTATTCAGCGAATGACCGATGAATGTGGGAGAAACGGCAAAAAGTATTAATATCAGTATGCCTGTTCCGTAACCCCACAGCCAGATCCCGAAAAGTGCAGTAACAAAAATGGCAAGCCATCCCGCCAGGGAGCTCATCAGATGGCGGAATCTGTAAACATCTTCAATATCAAGCCATTTGATGATGAATGTTACAATATTATCATAGGATTGCCCGTAATACCTGAGATGTGTTACCGGAGTTTCGAGAGCTGATCTGTCCTCCCCGTGAGAGGCAAAATAATTATAAACCACAATTGAATGATCATAATGCAGGGTATCGTCGCATGATATACCTGCATCCCTGCTCAGGGTGATCATAATTACCAGGAGAAATGCCGAAGCGATGAAAAAGATATATTTCAATCCTGTTTTTTTCATCATTTTTCACCGGTATCGTCATAGAATTTCCTGGCGAAATAGATTGGCCGGTTTTGCGATTCCTTATAATTCCTGTAAACATATTCACCAAGTATCCCGAGAAACACCAGTTGTATAGATCCCAGAAAATAAAGGCTCAGTAATGTGGATGGCCATCCCGGAATGGCTATACCGGTTATCTTGGCAATAACAACATAAATTCCCGCACACATGAAGATAAGGGTTCCGGCCGTACCCATAATAAGGCACAATCTGATCGGAAATCTTGAAAATGAGAAAATTGCATCACCTGCAAGACGAAACAGACCACCAAAAGACATTTTAGGTCTCCCCATATAACGGTCGTCCCTTATGTATTCAACATACCCCTGATTGAATCCTATCTGAGTTCTCAGTCCGGGAAGGTACCTGACTTTCTCTTTCATTGAAAGCAGGGCATTCACCGCGATCCTTTTCATCACGGAAAAGTTCCCGTAATTTTCAATATTTCTAAGATCTCCTATATTCCTGAATACTGCATGGAAGAGTGTTGAGGTCAGATTTCGTGGTTTGTTCCCTTTTCTGCCTGTACGCTTTCCGCTGACTATTTCAAGATCATCACTGATCAGTTTTGTATACATCTCTTTAAGGAGTTCGGGGGGATCCTGGAGGTCGCCGTCCATCATTCCTACTATGTCTCCCCGGGAATATTCCAGTCCGGCAGTGTATGCTGCCTGGTGGCCGAAATTTCTGGAAAGGGAAAGGAGTTTTATTTTTTTGTTTTTCTCCCTGTAATTAAGAATCAATTTCACACTATTATCGATGCTTCCATCGTCAACAAAGATCACCTCATAATCGGGGGTAAATGATCCAATGGCTGCTATTGTACGTTTCACCAGCTCATCGATCAGCTTTTCTTCATTGAAAATCGGTATTACGAGGGAAAACATTTTTAATACAATTAGTAAGTGGTACTGCCTTTATCTTAATAAGACCCCCTCCCTGATTCTCTCCCCCACGGGGGAGAGACCTAATTCCCGGATTTTTGCACCTTCCCTCTTGGGGGAAGGCCGGGATGGGGGTAGATTTAAGTTCTAAGTTACTTCCCTAATCTTTCCAAAGCAAACTCCGCTTCATCTTTCAGTTCGGGAACATTAACCAGTTCCTTAATCGGTTTTATACAATAATCCGATCCCATCCAGCTTAATTCACGAAGCATAAGTTTTTTTGCCTCCGCGGTGGCTTTATTGTTTTTAAGCACCTTCACCATCTTTTTTTCAAGTCCGGAAAGCTTTTTTTCGTCTCCGGCAGCATCGCTTATTGCAGCCTGGATTTGTGTATAATATCTTGTACTTTTCTGAATATCATAATCTGTAATCATTTCGAACGCTTCGCAGGTTGTTATTTCCCTTATGCCTGGTCGCAGGACAACTGCAGCCGCTGTAGGGAAATCAGCCGGTATAATCTGTGTTACAGCTCCTGTTGCAGCCCATTCAGCACCTCTTTGCAGTGTAACAATAAATCCTGTGCACTGCATCGCCGGTCCGCCTCCCTCTCCGGCATGACCAAGAAGGGTATTAAAGATCCTTCCCTTTCCATACTCCAGTGCCAGGAGAACAGGTTCGTTCCTTCCTGTTCCCTTAAACGAAGTATCGGCAAAGGCTGTTGCAAGCACCTGCATATTTTTTGCAGGTCCGCGAAGCTGTTGGTAGAGTTCATCGGTACCATGCATCCATCGTACCGGCAATCCTTTTGTAACAGGGTGCCCGGTGTTCCTTGTCCTGACTTCAAATTCATGAGCGTCGCCATGTGAACCGGCAGGTCCCCGCGTGGTATCGAAAATCAGCTGGTTGCCAACGTAATATACATAAGGTCCATCCTTTTCATTACGGTTCATCCAGCCGCCGAGACCGGTCATTTCATTATACTCTTTCCAGTCGGGAAAGGCCATGCATGACGCATGATAAACAACCACGCCTCCCCCGTTTTTTACATAATCGACAAATTCCGAATTCGTTTTTTCTGACCACGGATCTCCCACATAATCCAGAACAACCAGCTTATATCGTGAAAAATCGGGATTGAACTTTATCATATCACCACCCTGTTGAGGAGTTGTCATTATATCAACGGAGAATAATCCTGTTTCCTCAAGTATCTGTCCGAGTACAGGTGAACTGAGTTTCCAGTCATGATTATTCTGGCCGGTAATGATCAGAGCTTTGTTGGCGGGTTTCTTATTACAGCCGTTTATTAAAGGGATCAATAAAGCTGCAAGTATTATAAATATATATTTTTTGTTCATGTTATTACTGTTAAACGGTTGGTAATGTCCATGGTTTGCGGTATGGCCTGCTGAGAAGTCTTGCTGCCCGCGGGTTGTCAATTATTTCTTCCTTATCGGGGTCCCATCTGATAGTCTCTCCTGTTGCCATGGCCATTTCACCCAGCAATGCAACCGATATCGCCCTGTAGGCAGGTTCGATCGGTGCAATAGCCTGATTTCCCGACCTGACACAATCGACGAAATTCTGCCAGTGGTTCTGGCTTTTATAAAGATGGATCTCATTTTCACCAATGACTTCCTTAAGTATTTCCGGATTTGATGCGGTGAGAACGTTTCCCCTGTCGGTATGTATCCATCCAAGGTCTCCATACCATGTGGTTCCCATACCATGCTCCAGTCGTGATGCATTAGCCACTCTCATCTCAATACCGTTTGCATACCTGCAGGTGAAGTCGTACTCAACGGGAGCATTATAAATTCCTTCCGGGGGGTATACACCTTTTCCTGATATTTCAACCGGACCGGTATATTCAAGTCCGGCACCCCAGTTTCCGATATCTATATGATGGCCCGCCCAGTCTGTAAGCTGTCCCCCTGAATAATCAAGTATCCATCTCCAGTCCCAGTGTGACACCCCACGGTATGGCGCCTTTGGAGCAGGTCCGAGCCACATTTCCCAGTTCAGTTCGGGAGGTACCTCCTTAACCGGAGGAGTACCTATGCTTCTTCCTCCGTCAGGCAATCCCACGACGATTTTTGAGATCTTACCGATCCTTCCGTTAATGACCAGTTCGGCGCCCCTGTGGAAATGAGCCTGTGACCTTTGCCAGCTGCCTGTCTGCCATATTATATTGTTCTTTTTAACAGCCTCAACGATGGTCTGCCCATCCTTAATTGTCCTGCTTATAGGTTTCTCTCCATATACATGCAGCTTTTTATTCACTGCTTCAGTATAGATGATACCGTGCCAGTGATCGGGCAGTGCAATGGAAACAGCGTCGGGAGTTTCCTTTTCAAGAAATTCCCTGAAATCAGCATAAGTACGGCAATCCTGATTCTTGTTGGCATTATCCGCCATCATTTTTGCCCTGTTAAGCCTTGCTGAATCGACATCACAGACAGCAACGAACTGAACTGCATCTTTCAGCCTCAGGAAATCCCTCATATTGGCCATGCCCTGTGATCCTGTACCAATTGCCCCGATAACCACACGGTCTGACGGAGCAGTTCTACCCCCCATTCCCATAGCCGGGGAAGGAATGATCTCGGGGATGACAAACGCACCTGCAGCTATTACCGCGGAGCGTCTGATAAATTCCCTTCTTGATGTTTTCTCTGACATATCTTTTAAATTATCTGACCTTTAAATGCAGGTTTTACTGTACTGATTACCGGAGTTCCGGGAACAGGTGTCTCAAATACCATATCCACCTTTCCGAACTCCGTCTTTTTAGGGCCAAGATCCATATCCGATTTGAATATTTCGTCCCATGTGATTGCCCGTCCTGTATATGCTGCTGTTCTTCCCATTATTGCAGTGAGTGTTGAAAGTGCCGTTGTTTCCGCCTCATTTACATAATCGCCTGTACGAATGGCATATACAAGATGCATGTGTTCCTGGACATAAGGAGGGATGACTGTCTGGTTCATTGGATTACCGTATTCGTCCTTCGGATATTCGAATTGCCATTTAATATTTCCCTTAAGATCCCAGATAGTATTCTGGCAGTTGGTATACCCCTCAGTTCCCATAATTAATTCACCGGTTCCGTTGGCACAGCTGTCGATCTGGC
>DNOQ01000200.1 GCA_003501665.1 Bacteroidales bacterium
CTCACGTAAGAGGGCTCAACAGGCTTCATCAGTTCGATAAGGTGGAGATAGTGCAAATTGCCCATCCCGATCATTCATACAGATCTCTTGATGAAATGGTATGCCATGTTGAGAGTCTGGTTATCAGTCTCGGACTTCCATACCGGATTCTGAGGCTGTGTGGAACCGATATGTCCTTTACCTCTGCACTCACATATGATTTCGAGGTTTGGTCGGCTGCCCAGGAGCGATGGCTGGAAGTAAGCTCTGTATCAAATTTCGAATCATTCCAGGCTAACAGGCTTAAATGCCGGTTTAAGGAGAAAGGAAGTAAACAGACCCGCCTGGTCCATACCCTCAACGGTAGCGCCCTTGCACTACCCAGAATAGTCGCCGCCATACTCGAAAACTACCAGAGTGAATCAGGCATCAAAGTACCTGAGGTGTTAATTCCCTATACAGGATTTGAGATACTTGACTGAAGATGGCTTCAAATGTACTACCGTCCGAAGCCTGGCCAAGGATGATTCTTCCTTCTTAATTCAAATTTAAATGGAAAAAATCCGTCAGTCATACATATACGCCCTTCTGGCTGTCCTCTTCTGGTCAACGATCCCCACTGCCTTCAAGATATGCCTCAGTGAACTTGAAATAATCCCGATGCTGACAATCGCGGCATTGACCTCTGCAACAGTACTTTTTATAATTTTGGTTTCCACAGGAAAAATCCACCTTTTAGCTGAATCAACAGGAAGGGAGTTATTGAATTCAGCTCTCCTGGGCCTTATAAATCCGTTTGTCTATTATCTGATTCTCCTGAGGGCTTACCAGCTGCTCCCCGCACAGGTGGCCCAGCCCCTTAACATGATATGGCCGATTATCCTTGTTTTTCTCTCTGTGCCGCTTCTGGGACAGAAAATCAAACCCGGGAGCTTTGTTGCCCTTTTCATAAGCTTTGCAGGGGTGTATATCATTTCTTCACAGGGAAATCTGTTTCATCCGGGAAGGTCAGATCTGAAAGGTGTACTCCTTGCAACAGGAAGCTCGATATTCTGGGCTCTGTATTTCATTTTGAATGTAAGGGATAAAAGAGATGAAGCCGTAAAACTGTTCCTGAATTTCATATTTGGATTTATCTTTCTTATTATATTATTGATCATCATCAAGGAACCACATTCAGGAAATTACGGATTCCGGGGTATCCTGTCTGCCGTTTATATCGGACTTTTTGAAATGGGCATCACCTTTTTCTTCTGGCTCAAAGCATTACAGACCGCCGAGACTACCGACAAGGTCAGTAACCTTGTTTACCTTGCTCCATTCCTTTCTCTTGTATTCGTACACTTTATCCTCAATGAGCCCGTTTATTATACTACTCCTGTGGGTTTATTGTTCATTATTACAGGGATATGGTACCAGAACCGTAAACTCTCAAGGTTATAATTTCTATCTTTGAACCGGATTATTGATACAAAATCAGATTGAAGCCATGAAAAAGTTATTGATAATCTTTTCCATATTTTCAGCCATATTCTCTTCATGCAGGAAAGACGAGCTTGTGACGGAAGTGACTCCGTCCATGGCACGGGATACACTTTACTATATCATGAAGCAATGGTATTACTGGTACGACAAAATGCCGTCGGTGACAAAGGAAAATTATGCAGATCCTTATGAATTACTTGAAGCTCTCAGGTACAGACCACTCGACAGATGGAGCCGAGTAGCTGATTATAATGCATTTATCGCATCTTTGCAGGGATCTTTTGTCGGACATGGTATCCGTATCGGGCTTGATGAATCTGAAAATGCCAGGATTGCCATGATCTATAAGAACTCGCCTCTGTACGCTTCAGGAGTCCGCCGCGGCTGGATCATTAAGACTATTAACGGGTATGATATTGCAGACATTATCCGGAGGAATGATAATGAAGAATATGACAAGGCACTTGGCCCCTCTGAGGAAGGTGTTACAAATGTTTTTCTTTTTTCACCACCCGGGCTACCGGATGTTTCAATAACTTCAACCAAAAGATCATTTACCATAAACACTGTCCTGCTTTATGATACAATACATCTTTCAACAGGTTCAATCACAGGTCATCTTGTGCTATCAGCTTTTGTCGATCCCACTGAAAATGAATTAAGAACAGCCTTCGCTTTTTTTAAGGCAACCAATGTGAAGGACTTTATACTGGATCTCAGATATAACCATGGAGGTTATCTTGATCTGGCACAGAAACTGGCAAGCTATATAGCCGGAAGCAGTCTGACCGGATCAGTCTTTGCAAAACTCCAGTATAATGGTAAAAATCAGGATGCGAATAAAACTTACCCGTTCGTAGCCACACTTTACCCCCTCGCAGTATCCAAACTGGTTGTTATCACATCACATTCAACAGCTTCGGCAAGTGAAGCTGTCATGAACGGGTTGTCCCCTAAAATTACAGTTGTGAGTGTTGGTGATACAACTGAAGGTAAACCGACAGGAATGAACTCATGGCCATGCGGAAAAAAATACTATTTCTCGCCGGTTACTTTTAAAGTGGTAAATTCGTTAAATCAGGGTGATTATTACGATGGTTTCCCTCCGGATAGCAGGGTCACTGACGACATCACGCGTAATTTTGACGACAGGCAGGAAGAATGCCTGAGAGAGGCAATTCTATACCTCGAAACAGGTCAGTTTTCGGGGAAAGGAGAAAAATCATTTCACCGCTCAGTTCAGTTTACGGAAAAACCTTCCCTGATAAATAATACCTTTATCAGGAAATAAATTAAAATTACCGGGGTGAAGGTTAAGCCAAAAGAGAGGATAATTCTGGGGATCGACCCCGGAACAACCATAACAGGTTATGGTGTGATAAGAGATACCGGTTCGGGACCTGAACTCATCACAATAGGATCGATTGATCTGTCAAAATTCGGGGACCATTACATTAAGCTCAAGCATATTTTTGACCGTACCGCAGGGATAATCGATGAATATCATCCGGATGAACTGGCCATCGAAGCACCATTTTACGGAAAAAACGTTCAGTCGATGCTGAAACTTGGAAGGGCACAGGGAGCAGCCATTGCAGCTGCACTTTCGCGATCGGTTCCCATTTACGAATATGCTCCGAGAAAGATAAAAATGTCAATTACAGGCAGAGGAGCAGCTTCGAAGGAGCAGGTTGCGGCTATGCTTATGAACATTTTAAAATTCAGGGAATCAGCAATGAAGCTTGATGCCACCGACGGACTGGCTGCCGCTCTTTGCCATTTTTATCAGTCCGCGAAACCCTGCAGCGGTACTAAAATCACAAGCTGGAAACAGTTTGTTAATAAGAATCCTGAACGAATTAAATAAGAACGCCGGGTCTAAACAAGAGAGACAGCAAGTGCAGCCACACTCACTCTCACCCCTTCCGATCTCAGCAGCTCAACAGCACACGATTCAATGGTTGAGCCGGTGGTTATAACATCGTCAATGAGCAATATATGCTTCCCCCTGACAGAACAGGGATCTGTAACCATAAATGTCCCTTCAACGTTCTTCCACCTGTCATATCTCGATCTTTTTGTCTGAGTTGCTGTCCTGATAACCCTTACCAGTGATCCTGAATCAACAGGAAGCCCCGTGGCAGAAGAAATACCCTGCGAAATAAGAAAACTCTGATTGAACCCGCGAATCCGTTCTTTTACCGGATGCAACGGAACAGGAATGATCATATCAATATCACCTGTGAATCCTGAATTGAACAACATAAGACCATAAATCTTTCCAAGCTCAAAACCGATATCTTGTATACCCTTGTATTTCAGAACATGAATAAGATGCCTGATACGGCTGTCGTGGTTATAGAAAGAGAAAGCGGCAGCTTTTTCTATTCTGCACCTGCCCCAGAAAATTCTGGCAACAGGATTATCACTCTCAAGATGATAAGCGGTTCTCGGAATCAGAATATAACATTCGGTACAGATAAGTCTTTCGTTCCGCGTAAGATGATTCCCACAGGCATGACAAATCCTCGGGAAAAGAAGACTCAGAAGGTCGTCAACCAAATCATACAGATAATTCATGCAGCGAGATGAATTATATACTGTAAAGGTAAATAAATTTAAGAATTTATAAAGAGGCGATCCGCCTAAAGCTCTTTTCTGATCTTTTCAGCTATAATATTAAATTCATCGGGAGTGAACTTAAGCTTGGGATTTCTGAAATTTACATCTTCCATCGAATCCATTGGCACGAGATGGACATGTACATGTGGAACTTCAAGTCCCAGAACTGCAATACCAATTCTGTTGCAGGGAAATGCGGTTTTTATTGCGGCTGCCACTTTTTTCGAAAAAATAATTAAACCCGCGAGCAATTCATCATCAAGATCAAAAATATAATCTGTCTCCTGCTTCGGAACTACAAGTGTGTGACCGGTTCTGAGCGGATTAATATCAAGAAATGCAAAATATCTTTCATCCTCAGCAATTTTGTAACACGGTATATCGCCTTTTATGATCCTGGAAAAAATAGTTGCCATTTAGAATTAATATTTATTCAGGGGTTGATTGAAATAATTTCGAACGGGATAATTCCCGAGGGGACTTTGATTTCAACGGTTTCACCTATTTTCCTGCCGATAAGCCCCTGTGCAATCGGTGAACTGACTGCGATCTTGCCGAGCTTGATATTGGCTTCACTCTCGGGAACAAGCTGATACTCCATTACAGAATTACTCTGTAAATTTTTGATCTTTACTCTGTGCAATATTCTGACTGTCGAATTATCGATCTTCGTCTCATCAATAATTCTCGATCTGGCAATAATATCCTCAAGCTTCGATATTTTAAG
>DNOQ01000250.1 GCA_003501665.1 Bacteroidales bacterium
TCCCGGCTGTTTCATCTTTCAGCCCAAGGATATTAAAAACAAAAATGTTTAGCAGCGTTCTTAAGGATTCTATATCACTGTTGTTCATTTTAACCGAACCATCGTTTACCGAGTTAATATATCTCACTCCCTCGAAAAGGTATGAAAGAAGAAGAGGGGTATTAAGGTCATCATCCATGGCTTCATGGCATCTCTGCTTCAGGGGAGCGATATCGACCGTGGATTCGCCGGATGGTTTCAGGTTCTTTAGCGTCAGGATTGCTTTCATAAGTTTTTGCAGACCTTTTTCTGCAGCGATCAGGGCTTCATTTGAGAAGTCAACTGTGCTCCGGTAATGCGCCTGAAGTAAGAAAAACCTGATAGTCATCGGGCTGTATGCCTGTTGAAGAAGGGGATGATTACCGGAAAACAATTGATCGAGGGTTATGAAATTGCCCAGTGACCTGGCCATTTTCTGTCCGTTTATGGTAATCATGTTATTATGCATCCAGTATCTTACGGATTCTTTTCCCAGTGCAGCTGTTGACTGTGCTATCTCGCATTCATGATGCGGGAACTGAAGATCCATTCCACCTCCATGGATATCGAATACCTCACCAAGATATTTTGTGCTCATAGCTGAACATTCCAGGTGCCAGCCGGGATATCCTTCGCTCCAGGGAGACGGCCATCTCATTATATGTTCCGGAGTCGCTTTTTTCCATAGGGCAAAATCAAAGGTATTCCGTTTTTCATCCTTCCCCTCAATGGCACGGGTATTTTCCTGTAATTCCTCCAGCACTCTTCCTGAAAGCTTCCCATAATTATACTTCTCAGAATATTGTACTACATCGAAATAAACCGATCCGTTCGTTTCGTAAGCATATCCTTGTTCCAGTATTTTCTTTACCAGCTCTATCTGTTCAATTATATGTCCCGATGCCCGTGGTTCGATTGAAGGGGGAAGTGTGTTAAGCTGTTCCATATTTTTCAGGAAGGAATTCATGTATTTCTGAACCACTTCCATTGGTTCAATATGTTCGAACCGGGCCTTTTTTTCAATTTTATCTTCTCCTTCATCGGCATCATTCTCGAGATGCCCCACATCTGTTATATTACGTACATATCGTACTTTATATCCGAGATAAAGAAGATAGCGGTACAGCAGATCGAAAGTTATAGCCGGGCGGGCATGTCCGAGATGTGCATCACTGTATACCGTAGGTCCGCATACATATAGTCCCACAAAAGGAGGATGGAGCGGACTAAATGGTTCCTTGCTGCGTGTAAGGCTGTTAAATATTGAAAGACTGACTTGCATGACGGATTGTATATGATATTGCAAAAATAGCAGAAAAATCTCATAATTACACTTATGCCTATGGGCATGAGCAGGTGATGAAGTGGTAATTTATTTAAATTTGCAGCCTGAATTTTAAGATAATTACGTTGACGGATCATTCCGCGACATCTGTGTTATTATAATAATTTAATGATGATAATAAATTTAAAATGAAATATTTACCTGAAGATATAATTAAAAATAAGATCCTCATCCTCGACGGTGCGATGGGAACGATGATCCAGAAGCATAAGCTCGGAGAGGAGGATTACCGGGGAGCTCAGTTCAAAGATCACCCGAAACCACTGAAGGGTGATTATGACATTCTGAATATAACCAATCCGGAAATAATCCGGAATATTCACAGGGAATACCTTGAAGCCGGGGCAGATATCATTTCCACCAATACATTCAATGCAAATGCCATTTCCCAGGCAGATTACGGTTTGGAAGATCAGGTATATAATATGAATTTTAAGGCAGCCCGTATTGCAGTGGAGTCAATTGTTTTGTTTGAAAATTCAACAGGAAAAGAGGGACATTTCGTTGCCGGATCTTTAGGTCCGACAAATCGTACTGCATCAATGTCACCGGATGTGAATGATCCCGGAGCACGTGCAGTTACTTTTGATGAACTTGTCAAAGCATATTCTGAACAGGCCAGAGGTCTGACAGATGGAGGAGCAGATATTCTTCTTGTTGAAACGGTGTTTGATGTCCTTAATTGCAAGGCAGCTCTTTTTGCCATTGAAAATATCTTTGAAGAAAAGGGGATCAGGTTGCCTGTAATGGTTTCAGGCACCATAACCGATGCAAGCGGAAGGACACTTACGGGCCAGACGCCGGAAGCATTTCTGGTGTCCGTTTCCCATTTTCCTCTCTTCAGTGTCGGACTGAACTGTGCCCTCGGCGCTGAACAACTAAGACCATTTATTCAGGAATTATCTGCCAAAACGGGATTTTATGTCTCGGCACATCCGAATGCCGGGTTGCCCGATCAGTTCGGAGAATACAACCAGTCGGCAGAATATATGGCTTCGGTAATTGAAGATTTCATGAAAGAGGGATGGATTAACATTGCCGGAGGTTGCTGCGGGACCACTCCCCTTCATATCAGGAAAATTGCAGAGTTATCGAAGAAATGGAAGCCCAGGCAGAAGCCGGAAATTAAAAGGTTCACACGACTCAGCGGTCTGGAAGCGCTTACAATAACGCCTGAAACAAATTTTGTGAATATTGGTGAGAGGACCAATGTATCGGGTTCACTGAAATTTGCAAGGCTGATAAGGGAAGAAAAATATGGAGAAGCGCTTGCCATTGCGCGGAACCAGGTTGAAGGGGGAGCCCAGATAATAGATATCTGCATGGATGAAGCCATGCTCGATTCAGAAAAGGCCATGGTAAAATTCGTTAATCTTATCATGGCAGAACCGGATATCGCCAGGTTGCCGTTGATGATCGATTCCTCAAAATGGAGTGTGATTACATCTGCTCTGAAATGCATACAGGGCAAATCGGTTGTCAATTCAATAAGCCTGAAAGAGGGGGAAGAGGTATTTCTCGAACATGCACGTGAGATAAGGAAATATGGTGCGGCAGCCGTTGTTATGCTTTTTGATGAAAAAGGCCAGGCCGATACTTATGAGAAACGGATTGAAGTGGCTGAAAGATCATATCATCTTCTTGTTGACAGGATAGGATTTCCTCCCGAAGATATAGTTTTTGATCCCAATGTTCTTGCTGTTGCAACCGGGATTGAAGAACACAACAATTATGCCGTCAATTTTATTAAGGCAACGAAATGGATAAAAGAGAATCTTCCGTTTGCAAAAGTAAGCGGAGGGATCAGCAACCTTTCATTCTCTTTCAGGGGGATTGACAGAGTGAGGGAAGCCATGCATTCGGTATTCCTTTATCATGCAATTGATGCAGGCCTTGATATGGCAATAGTTAATCCTGGAATGTTACAGGTTTACAGCGAAATACCTCCTGATCTTCTTCAGCTGACAGAGGATATTATACTGAACCGCAGGAAAGATGCCACTGAACGACTTGTTAAATTTGCTGAANNCTGCCGGTTATTGAACGGATCAGACACTCACTTATAAGGGGTCTCGATGAGCATATTGAACAGGATGTTGAGGAAGCCAGGTCGCTTTTCTCACGGTCAATAGAGCTTATCGAAGGTCCGCTTATGGGAGGCATGAATGAAGTGGGTGATCTGTTCGGATCGGGGAAAATGTTCCTCCCACAGGTCGTCAAGAGTGCAAGGGTGATGAAAAAAGCCGTATTAAAACTTGCACCTTATATTGAACAGGAGAGTAAAAATGAAGAAAAGAAAAATTCAGGAAAAATAGTTCTTGCAACCGTTAAGGGCGATGTTCATGATATAGGTAAAAACATCGTGGGAGTCGTTCTGTCATGCAACAGTTACGATGTTACCGATCTTGGTGTGATGGTATCTTCGGACAGGATAATTGACACTGCACTGAATGAAAAGGCGGATTTCATAGGCTTAAGCGGACTTATTACCCCTTCGCTGGAAGAGATGGTTCATGTTGCTTCGGAGATGGAAAGGAGAAAGGTTGCAATTCCATTGCTGATTGGAGGCGCCACAACATCGGAGATCCATACAGCGGTGAAAATAACACCGCAATATTCGGGTCCGGTCGTCCATGTAAAAGATGCATCAAAGGCGGCAGGCGTACTTTCTTCTCTTCTCAGGGACGATAAAGAACATTACACCCTGGCGATTAATGAAAAATATCTTAAGCTGCGGGAGGAACATAATGCCAGGCTTAAGGAAAGAAAGCTTCTTTCGTTGGCAGAAGCAAGAGGGAACAGGCTGGTAACCGACTGGAAAACCGTGAATATTTTTCAGCCTCTTAAGCCGGGTTACCACTTAATGGATGAGATTGACCTGGATGAACTGACAAAGTATATTGACTGGACATTCTTTTTCTTTGGATGGAAGCTGTCGGGAAAATATCCTGCCATTTTCAAGGATCCCGTGAAGGGACCTGAAGCTGTAAAGTTGTATGATGATGCACAGCAGTATATTAAAGAGATAATTGATAAGAAGCTGATCTCCGCGAAAGCTGTTTTCGGGCTCTATCCTGCTGCGTCGGATGGCGATGATATCCTGGTGTCTTCAGAAAATGACGGTATCCGGGCAGGTACTTATCTGAGATTTTTAAGGAATCAGGAGGTTAAAGAACCCGGAGCTCCCAACCTCTGTCTGGCGGATTATATTGCACCGGCATCATCGGGTCTTAACGACAACATGGGTCTTTTTGTTGTCACGGCAGGAATTGATGACGGTAAGTATGCAGAGTATAAGGAAGATGATTATGCTTCCATAATGATCAGGATGTTAAGTGACCGTTTTGCAGAAGCTGCTGCTGAATGGCTGCATGAGAAGATACGTAAGGTATACTGGGGTTATGCTGCTGATGAATCACTGACGGTTGAGGAGATGCTGGCAGTAAGGTACAGGGGAATCCGTCCTGCTCCCGGTTATCCGGCATGTCCCGATCATACCGAAAAAAGAATGTTATTCGATATTCTTGATGCAGAAAATACGATAGGAGCCGGGCTGACTGAAAATTTTGCCATGATCCCGCCGGCAGCTGTAAGCGGATATATATTTGCGCATTCTTCTTCATCTTATTTTAATGTAGGGAAGATAGGGAATGATCAGCTTAAGGATTATGCTGCAAGAAAAAATATGAATGTGGATGAGGCGGCAAAGTGGCTTGCCCCTAATCTGTGATTATTGGTTGATCAGTGTTCGAACTTCTGCCTCCCCGGAAGGGCATTCTGCTAAACGTGACAACCCCCGTCCCGCTGCGCGGGACTGCCCCTGCCTCCGGGCTTTCAGATGTTACATTCTGAATGCCTTCCTGATCTTATCCACATAATCCAACTTTTCCCAGGCAAAGAATTCCACCTTTTTCATCCAGCCCTGTTTGCCGTTACCATTGAGGATCCTTGATTTGCTGCCGGGAACTTCATAGTAAACTTCTACATTTCTGACAAAGTTTTCGCGTCCGAAATGACCGTAAGCTGCAGTCTGAAGAAATATGGGATTCTTTAGTCCAAACCTTTGTATTATGGAGTATGGCCTTAAATCAAAAAGTTTTTGAACTTTTATTGCGATTTCACCGTCGCTGAGTGTTTTTCCATCAGTTCCGGTAACGTGAGCAGTGTCGAATGTATTGACATAGAATCCAACAGGATCAGCGACTCCGATTGCATAAGCAACCTGGATAAGAACCTGATCACATACTCCTGCAGCAACAAGGTTTTTTGCGATATGACGTGCAGCATAAGCCGCCGATCTGTCAACCTTCGAAGGATCCTTTCCCGAGAAGGCGCCTCCTCCGTGTGCTCCATGTCCTCCATAAGTGTCGATTATGATCTTTCTTCCGGTAAGTCCTGTATCTCCGTGCGGCCCTCCGATTACGAATTTCCCTGTCGGATTAACAAGAAGACGGGTATCATCTTTAAAAAGTTCTCTGACTCTCGCGGGCAGATTTTTTTTAACTCCGGGGAACAGATATTTCTTCAGGTCGTCGGTTATCTGTTTCTGCATTGCTTTTTCCGCGGCTTTCGATGAAGCCTGCGATTTGTTTTTTGGCATGATGAATTCATCATGCTGAGTGCTTATCACTATTGTATCGATACGTACAGGTTTGTTGTTGTCATCATATTCGATGGTTACCTGTGATTTTGAATCGGGCCGCAGATATTTCATTAGTCTGCCTTCGCGCCTTATTGCTGCCAGTTCCTGCAAAAGACGATGTGCCAGCTCAATACTAAGGGGCATATAATTATCCATTTCGCGGCAGGCGTAACCGAACATCATACCCTGGTCACCTGCTCCCTGTTCTTCGGGTTTTTCGCGTATTACTCCCTGGCGGATATCAGCAGACTGCTCATGTATTGTAGAAATAACACCGCATGAATCACAATCGAAACGGTATTCTGCTTTAGTATAGCCGATATCACGGATAACCCTCCGGGCCGTTTCCTGAACATCTACCCATCCCGAAGTCTGAACTTCTCCTCCGCAGACCACCAGGCCTGTTGTTACAAATGTTTCACATGCCACCTTGGATTCGGGATCCCATTTTAAAAATTCATCGAGCAAAGCATCTGAAATCTGATCGGCCACTTTGTCGGGGTGACCTTCGGAAACTGATTCTGACGTGAAAAGATAACTCATNNAGTACTTAGGGCTAAATAATTAATTAATGATTCCTGTAACTTTAGTGCACTTTAGCTCACTTTAGAGCACTTTAGTGCACTTAACAAATACCGGTAAGACTTGTTGATATGGAATAACAGAATCGAAGCATTTTAGCATTTTTTTCTGTGGTTGCAATCAGCGCAAATCTTTCCACCGGAAAATTGTGACGCAAATAAAACAAATAAAATCCGAATAAAAAAATTATCCTCCGGTAAGGTGCCTGAAAACCTCTTCAAGGTTACTTTCTTCCTTCTGAAGTGAAAGCACCGTCAGGTTATTTTTCACGGCGAATGAAAAAACTGCCGGCCGGATATCTTCGTCTCCTTCAGCTTCCAGCAGCCAGAGTCCCTGATCTGTGAGACTGGCATTTACAACACCCGGTATGCTTAACAGTTCCGTATTGGTTATTTCTTTATCGAATCCTGCTTTAATGATCTGTTTCTGTCGTCCGATCTTTGAATAGATATTGCTTTTTTTCTCATCTGCAACAATCACACCCTTATCTATTATTATTATCCTGCCGCAGACTGCTTCGGCTTCCTGCATTATATGCGTTGACAGCATAACGGTTTTTTCCTTTCCGGCCTCTTTGATAAGATTACGTATCTCAATTATCTGATTGGGATCGAGCCCTGATGTTGCCTCATCAAGGATCAGTACATCAGGATCATGTATCAGAGCCTGTGCAAGTCCTACGCGCTGACGGTATCCTTTCGAAAGAGCCCCGATCTTTTTCTTTACTTCCGGAGCAAGGCCTGTAAGCTCAATCATATTATTGATCTTTTTCCCGGCCGTTTTACCCAGCTTGTAGACTGATGCTGCAAATGCCAGATATTCCTTTACATACATTTCGGGATAGAGCGGATTATTTTCAGGAAGATAACCTATCCTTTTTCTTATTTCAGTATTATCGGAAGAAACTTCCGTTCCGTTAACCTTTACCGATCCGGATGTTGCAGGAATAAATCCGGTAATGATTTTCATCATCGTCGATTTGCCTGCTCCGTTGGGGCCGAGGAAAGCCACTATTTCACCGGTTTTTACCTCGAAAGATACATTGTCAAGCGCTTTCTGTGTTCCATAAAGCTTTGTAACTTCCTGAACTACAATAGACATTTGTCAGACTTATTTTACAGCTCCAGAACTTTATTAGTCGCCCCAGCCTCCCATAAACTGTCTGCTGCTTGCAAATGATGCTTTGGGATTCACACAGCAGACCGGTATTTTCGAGCTGTTTGCAATGATATCCTGCTCCGATGCCCCGAGTACATAATCGGCGAATGTGATATCCTTGGTGGTGATAATAAGTATAAGGTCAGCATTTATTTTCTGGGCAAACAACAGTGTCTGTTCAGCCGTTTTTCCCTTTGGGATCTCATGTACCGCGTATTCTATATTGTTCTGGCTGAAATATTTTACTGCAAATGCGAGGTTTACTTTTGTCTTTTTCAACAGGTTCTTATCCTTTGAGGTGGTAACCAGAATATGGATCTTTGAATCGAAATATTTGCCCATATAGATCGCCATTTTGATCTTCTCCTTGGTTTCCCTTCTGAAATCTACAGGAAAAACAATATTCTGATATCTTTTCTGTTCGGAAGGAGGGTCCTGGATAACAATAAAGGGAACCTTTGATTTTATGATCACTTTCAATGCCCAGCTCCCTGTAAGTTTTTGCATTCCCTTCATGCCGTGAGTTCCCATTACGACGAGGTTTGCTTCTTTCTCATTTACAAATTCGGCAATGGACTTGAAAATAGATCCCCTGACCACAAAGGCTGAAACGGACATATTGTATTTTCTGGCGGCTTCGTAAGCAACATGCTGAAGAAGCACCTTTTTTTCTCCTTCCGCCTTTGGCTTAATAGCCGTATCAACAATATGCAGCAGGGCAATATCGTTTTTTACCATACGGCTTATCCTTGCGGCATGTGCAAGTGCATTTTCCGCAACAGGGGTGAAATCCCAGGGAACAACTATAAGTTTCTGATTTTCATCCATAGTAATATTTAGTTTCAGTTGAAATTCAAAGGTATTAAGATTTTATAAATATTCAAACCAGTATACGGGCCTCTATTGTTTTTGTTGAAATAAACTATATAAAGATCAATTTATTATTTTTGCGGGATGTTTTTAATTACAGGATGAAAAGAACAAAGATAAAAGTATTATTGTCTTCACCCGAAACAGGGTCGGATGTACTCGTGAAGGGATGGGTGAGAACAAAGCGGGGGAACAGGAATATTTCCTTTATTGCTCTTAATGACGGATCAACTATAAAGAATATACAGGTTGTGGTGGATATATCGATGTTTGATGAGGCGCTTTTAAGGGATATTACCACAGGAGCCTGCATAGCTGTTACAGGTAAGCTTGTGGAATCGCAGGGTCAGGGACAGAATTTGGAAATTAAGGCTGAATCGATTGAACTTTACGGGAAATGTGATGCTGAATCATATCCCCTGCAGAAGAAAGGTCATTCTATGGAGTTCCTCAGAGAGATCGCACATCTTCGTCCGCGTACAAATACATTCGGCGCCATACTCAGAATAAGGCATGCCATGGCTTTTGCCATCCATAAATATTTCAACGAAAAAGGGTTCTTCTATCTTCATACGCCGATCATAACAGGTAACGATGCAGAGGGAGCCGGGGAACTGTTCCATGTGACCACATTTGATCTTGCTTCAGTACCGGTAAATAAAGATGGTACTGTTGATTACAGTGGTGATTTTTTCGGTAAACCTGCCAATCTTACGGTTTCCGGACAGCTTGAAGGGGAACTGGGAGCTCTCGCGATAGGTGAGATTTATACTTTCGGTCCGACATTCCGTGCCGAGAATTCAAATACTCCCAGGCATCTCGCGGAATTCTGGATGATCGAACCGGAGATGGCATTCTACGATCTTACTGATAACATGGATCTGGCTGAGGAATTTGTCAAATACCTTATCAGATATGCACTCGACAACTGCAGTGATGACCTCGAATTTCTCAATAATATGATTGATAAAGGTCTCCTTGACAGACTTGGCTTTGTCCTCAATAATGATTTCATAAGGATGACCTATACCGAAGCGGTAAAGATTCTTATCGATTCGGTCAGGAAATGGGAATATGAAGTGGGATGGGGTAAGGACCTTCAGGCGGAACATGAAAGGTATCTTGTGGAAGAGCATTTTAAATGCCCTGTTATTCTTACAGATTATCCGAAGACCATTA
>DNOQ01000466.1 GCA_003501665.1 Bacteroidales bacterium
TCAGGCAGATTTTTATATAACAGGAAGAGACTGTTACGGAAGTTCAGGTAGGTTTTGAAGGGTGAATTATACGGGAGCGCACCTCCGCCTATATGGAAAACTGCCGAAGCAGGAACATAAGCAACCCTGTATCCTGCTTTATGAAACCGCCAGCACAGATCTATTTCTTCCATGTGGGCAAAGAAATGCCGGTCAAACCCTCCGCATCGTTTCCATATCTCTGACCGGACTATCATGCAGGCACCTGTTGACCAGAAAATATCGGTTTGGATATCGTACTGTCCCGTATCTTTTTCCACCTCAAAAAGTACCCGTCCCCTGCAGAGAGGATATCCGTATTTGTCGAGAAAGCCGCCTGCTGCACCAGCATATTCGAAATGATCCTTTCTGTGAAAAGAGAGAATTTTGGGCTGACATGAAGCAACATCGGAATTGCAGTCCATGAAGCTGACAAGAGGCTTAAGCCACCCTTCGGAAACCTCTATGTCCGAATTGAGAAGAACATAATAATGAGCATCAACCTGTTTCAGGGCAAGATTATAACCTTCTGCAAAACCATGATTTTTATCAAGCCTGATGATTTTTACATTTTTATGATTCGAAGCTATCCATTCGTGAGAACCGTCAGTCGAACCGTTATCAGCAACAAATATACCGGTATCAGTATCTACAGTATGCCTGATCACATCCTCAAGGAACATCTTAAGGTATTTCAGACCATTCCAGTTCAATATGACCACTGCTGTCTTAATCATTGCAATCATCCCGTTTATATTTCCACCTGCGATGTGTCCATAACCAGTGTTCCGGCTTTTCACGGATTATCTCTTCAAGCCTTTTAACGTGAGTCTCAGTGATAACATGTTCAGGCAGGGTTTTTACATGTTCAAACAACAGCTCTGCTGTCATACTGTAATAACCTCTCCTTATCTTCTGTATATTAATGAAGACTACAGCCATATCGTACTTCAGGGCAATTTTTTCAGGACCCAGGAATACCGGTGTATCCTGGTTCAGGAAATCAGTACGAAACCGTATCTCATCGCTCGAAGGAGTCTGATCAGCAATAAATCCATATAGTGCCAGCCTGTTCTCTTTCCGGTTCTTAATTATTTCCCTTACGGTTTTTGACATTGGTATGGGATCGCAACTGTTCTTTTTCCTTAATGAAAGCATGAACCAGTCAAAATATTTGTTATTTAGTGGCTTATATATCGGCACATTTCTGAGCATTGTGTAAAGCGGCATTATTCTTGTCCATTCCCAGTTTCCATAATGTCCCAGAACAATCACGACATCTCGACCTTCATTATAAAGTCTTTCAAGTAATTCCGGATTTGTAAGGGGAATTCGTTCCGATAATTGCCTGTTGCCCATGTGAACAAGTTTAAGTATCTCAATTATCAGATCGCAAAAATGTTTGTAGAATTTTTTTGTAATTACCCTGAGTTCTTTTTCGGTTTTTTCGGGAAAGGAATTCCTCAGATTCTCTGCCACAACTTTCTTCCGGTAGCCCGGGAAATAATAAGCAAAAAGAAATAACAGGTCGGAAAAGACGTACAGCACCCTCAAAGGTAATAGTGTAATTATCCAGTTAACACCATAAAAGATATAGAATGCGACAGCACCCATCGCGGTAAAATCTATTTGTGCATAAATTTACTTACAATTTCCAGAAATTCAGGATAAAGCAGATTGTTGGCAGCAATTACCTCATCTCCTGAAAGGTTTTTTTCATTACCTGCGAAATCACTTACCTGTCCGCCTGCCTCCCTTACCAGTATTGTTGCGGCAGCTATATCCCATGGGTGAAGACCGTATTCATAAAATGTTTCAAATCTCCCGCAGGCAACGTATGCCATATCAATTGCAGCCGATCCTAGTCTTCTTATGCCATGAGTTGTCTTACAGAAATGCTTAAGGCATTCCATGAATTCATCGAGCCTCCCGAAATCGCTGTAGGGAAATCCTGTAGCCACCAGGCTTTGAGAGAGATTTCCGTTCTCCGATACATGGATCGGCTTTCCGTTCAGCCAGGCTCCGCCATTTTTCCACGCGGTGAATATTTCCTTCCCGTTTACTTCGTATACGACGCCGGCCACCGGTTCATCATCTTCCAGCAGACCTATGCTTATGGCATAAGGATGGACACCATGGACGAAGTTCGTAGTACCGTCGAGCGGATCGATTACCCAGCAATATTTTGCACCTTTTTTTGTTGATGTTCCCTCTTCAGCTAAAAATCCTGCTTCGGGCAGAATAATTCCCAGCTTTTCCACAAGCATTTCCTCTGATACCTTATCCACATAGCTGACAAGGTCATGAAGACCTTTCTGCTCTGTCCGGTTTATATCGAAACTTTCCGATTCGCGGAGAATGAATTTGCCGGTTTCGCCGGCAGCTTTTATCACTTCACTGACGATTGTTTTAAAGTCTTTCATTATATTCTGTTAATTCTATATTCATATTTCCCGATGATGCCGTATCCACAAGCTTCACCCTCCTTATTGTTCCTGCCAGCTTTGCCTGCCAGGGATATTCCACCCTGATATAGTTACCGGTAAAACCTGAGATTTTTCCTTTGTTCCTTACATTTTCAAACAGGACTTCTGCTGTATGGCCGTAATTTTGCTGACGGAATCCGGCAGCCATGGATTTCGACAGCTCCAGAAGCTTTTTGCTCCCTGATACCTTTACTGAGCGGATCACTTTTTCAGGAAGCTTTTCCGCTACGGTACCCGGCCTCTCAGAAAAGGGGAATACATGAAGGTATGAAAGAGGAAGAGACCGGAGGAAGTTGTATGTTTCTTCAAAATCTGAATCTGTTTCACCGGGGAAGCCGGCGATTACATCAGCCCCGATACCGGCAGCGGGTATTATTTCTTTAATACGCTTTACCCTTCCTGCGAAAAGACCTTTGCTGTATCTTCTTCTCATCAGGCCAAGGATTTTGTCAGATCCGCTCTGAAGAGGTATATGAAAATGAGGCATAATTTTTTGTTCGGATGCACTCATTTCTATTAATTCATCGGTCAGCAGATTTGGTTCAATGGATGATATTCTGAATCGTTCTATTCCCGGCACTTTAATAAGCTCACCGAGAAGGTTCAGGAACGATTCTCCCGTCGATTTTCCAAAATCTCCTGTGTTAACGCCGGTAAGCACGAGCTCCCTGACTCCGGCAGAGGCAATTGCTTCTGCTTCTTCAACAAGTGTCTTTATTTCCGGATTTCTGCTTCTGCCGCGCGCCAGGGGTATTGTACAATATGAACAATTATAATCACATCCGTCCTGCACTTTCAGGAATGATCTCGTCCTGTCGCCTGCTGAATAAGAATGACGGAATATATCTGATGCCGGGAGTTCACAGGAGTGAATCTCGGCTTTATCCTTTTTATATAATTCTGTCAGGTAATCTGCAATGTCGAATCTTTCATTGATTCCAAGAATGAGATCAACTCCGGGTATCGAGGCCAGTTCCACAGGGTTCAGCTGGGAATAGCATCCGGTGACTGCAATAAATGCATCCGGCGACCGGTTGATAAATTTTTTTATCACCTGCCGGCATTTCCTGTCGGCCGTATCGGTCACCGAACAGGTGTTGATTATATATATGTCAGCCTTCTGGCTGGCCGGAACCCTTTCGAATTTTTCTCCGGGGAACGATCTGGCCAAAGTTGAAGTCTCAGCGAAATTCAGCTTACAACCAAGTGTATGAAATGCAATTCTTTTCCTTTCTTTGTTCATGCATTTTTTATGCGAGCCTATTTTTTCAGTCTGGCAAGATAAACATTCCTGAATTCAATATCCTTACCTTCGCTCTGCAGACAGATGTGGCCCTCTTTTATTGAAACACCGGTTGCTTTGTTCATCAGCACACCGTTGACGATAACGTCGATATTATCGCCTATGCAGGTTATTTCCATAGTATTCCACTCGCCAACGGATTTTTCAGTCGATTCAGCCATTTTTGCAACAACACGGACAGACTTGTCAACTCTTTCATTCATATCTGACCCTCCCATGCATACGAAATCACCCGCATTTCCTGCCTTGAGCTGAACCTCGATGCATCTGGGCCAGATAGTGTCGGGAAGCTGAGCGTGGACAAAGACGCCGCTGTTTGACAGTTCAAGAGGATAACGCCATTCAAGATGAAGGGTATAATCGGAATATGAATCCCGGGTCCTCATATAACCGAAAGGATCACCTGTTATATGGATTACATTATTCTGAACAGTAAATACTTTCGAAACATCGGCAGAAGGATCTCTGAGGAAGAATGTCCAGTTATTCAGGTTCTTGCCGTTGAAAATCTGTATTTTCTCAGTGGCGGAATCAGATGCAGCATCACTCTTTTTTGTTTTTGAACGGCCGCATGAGCTGATTGACAGGACAGTGATTACGGCTAACAGAACTACTGTTATTTGTACGGGCTTTAATTTCATGATGATTTGATTTTTAGGTTATTTGATTTATGTTGATTATGGATATTTAAAGAAGTTTACTGGCCAGTTCAGCAAGAAAGCTCCGTTCTCCCTTAACAAGATTAACATGCGCAAAGATGTCCTGACTTTTCATCTTGTCGGAGAGATAACTGAGTCCGTTTGAGGCTGTGTCAAGATATGGGGAATCTATCTGTTCTATATCGCCCGTAAAAACCATTTTAGTGCCTTCTCCGGCACGTGTAATAATTGTTTTGATCTCATGTGGAGTCAGGTTCTGTGCTTCATCCACAATGAAAAAAATGCTCGAGAGGCTCCTTCCCCTTATATATGCCAGGGGTGTAATAACAAGCTTTTCTTCCTTCATCATATCATTAATGCGGAGAAATTCCGGACTCTGATGGCTGAATTTATGTTTTATCACCGTAAGGTTATCATACAGAGGTTGCATATACGGATCCATTTTCTCCTTCACATCACCCGGAAGGAATCCAAGATCGCGGTTGGCAAGCGGAACGATAGGCCTTGCCAGGAATATCTGCTTGTATCGTTTATGCTGACTAAGTGCCGAAGCCAGTGCAAGAAGGGTTTTTCCGGTCCCTGCCTTGCCTGTAAGTGATACAAGCTGGATATCGGGATTGGATAAAGCTTCAATTGCAAACGTCTGTTCGGCATTTCTGGGATCGATACCGTATGTGGTCTGCTTGATTACCCTGTTCAGAAGCCTGCTTACGGGATTATAATGGGCAAGGGCACTTGCACCATTATTCTTCATAATGAAAAACTGGTGCCCTTTCATATCAGGGTCCAGGTTGAATTCCGAGGAATTTACACCTTCCGGATTATCATAAAGCTTGCTTATCAGAGCATGATCAACACCTTCCAGAACAGTAATGCCTTTATAAAGATCATCAATATTGGCCACTTTGTCATTCTGATAGTCCTGTGCCATAATCCCCAGCGATTTGGCCTTCATCCTGAGGTTTATATCCTTTGTGATCAGAACAACAGCCTTATCCTTGTTGGCATTGCATACATACTCTGCTATAGCCAGTATCCTGTGATCAGAGGTCCTCTCGGGAAACGACTGGTTCACTTTTTCAGAAAAATCACGACCGGTTTCAATGTGCAGATTACCGCGGCCATCGCCGAGGGGAATATTTGCAGTCAGCAGCAGATCACCTGATAGTCTGTCAAGCTCTCTCGTAAATTCACGGGCATGAAAGTTAATCTGATCGTTCCCTTTCTTGAATTTATCGAGCTCTTCCAGTACTACGATCGGAATTATTACATCATTTTCCTCAAAATTGTAAATGCACTTATAATCATGGAGAAGAACGTTGGTATCAATAATGAAAAGCTTCTTGTTATGCTTTTTCCTCATTTTATAAATATTTGTAATTCAGCAAAATATTATTACCCGCCCGGGTTAATTCAGGCCGTAAAATTAACCAAAAAAACAGAGTATTTATTGATATATGACGTTAAAGTATGTTATTTTGCAGAAAAAGAAGTAATATGGAATTATATGAAGGTCTTATCTCACGGAGGAGTATTCGAAGGTATACTGCTGAAAAGATAAGCGGGGAAACCATAATTAAACTTATCAGGGCGGGAATGTATGCACCTTCAGCAAGGAACAGAAGGCCCTGGCATTTTATTGTAATCGACGATCGGAATATTTTAAACAAGATCATGGATTTTCATCCTTACTCATCGATGCTCACAGAAGCCAGTCATGCAATAGCGATATGCGGTGATGAGAAACTCGAGAACGGACCGGGATACTATAAACTTGATTGTTCGGCAGCAACACAGAATATTTTACTGGCGGCACACTCCATGGGTCTGGGAGCAGTCTGGCTTGGTATCGAACCAAGGATTGAAAGAGTTGAAGGTCTCAGCTCAATACTTGGACTGCCCGATCATATCCACCCGTTATCTGTTATCTCGATAGGTATTCCTGCTGA
>DNOQ01000234.1 GCA_003501665.1 Bacteroidales bacterium
ACTCATTTTTGTGCTCCGGCATTTGTGTTTCTTGCAGGAACTTCAGCCTTTTTATACGGGAGCAGAAAGACAAAACCGGAAGTGTCTAAATTCTTGATTACACGGGGAGTGTGGCTGATATTTGTCGAAATCGTAATTATGAATTTTATCTGGTTCTTTGATGTAAGCTACAGCACTATTTTACTTCAGGTAATATTCGCAATAGGTTTTTCAATGATAGTCTTAGGGACGTTAATATATCTTCCTCAGAAAGCAATATTTGTTTTGGCCCTGGTTCTGATTGCCGGACATAATCTGCTTGATGGAATTACAATGGAAGGGAAAAGTTTTTCTTCCATTGTCTGGTACACACTTCATCAACACAGTTTTATCGAATTCTCTGAGAATTTTGTAATGATATTCGATTATCCTGTTTTACCATGGATAGGTGTAATGGCACTTGGATATTGCTTCGGGGGACTTTATACAAAGGACTTTAATGTGCGCATGAGAAAAAATTGGCTGCTTTGGCTCGGAATTGGTTCAACTGCACTGTTCTTTGTTTTAAGGGGCATCAATATTTACGGGGATTTAATTCCATGGACAATACAAAAGGACACTATATATACCATTATGTCATTTTTTAATGTAACAAAATATCCTCCTTCCCTGTCATTCCTGTTGATAACATTAGGTCCGTCTCTGCTGTTTTTATATGCAACCGAAGGGTTGAAAAATAAATTCACCGACTTCTTACTGGTATTCGGAAGGGTTCCCTTTTTCTTTTACGTAATCCATGCGCTGGCAATTCACTTGTTTGCATTGCTGGGGCTCCTGGTTACGGGGGGTGACTGGAAGATTATGATTTTAAACTGGAGGGCTATAACGTTGATTGAAAGCGTTCTGGCAGATAGTAAACTTNNAGTATACCTTATTTGGATTGGCATTATACTTCTATTATATCCATTATCGAAAAAATATATGATTTATAAAGCCAGCAACAAGGAAAAACGGTGGTTGAGCTATCTGTAAAATATATTGACAGTTATAAGTTGCCTGGGGCTTTTTCTTCTGCCATCCGAAATACTCTGAGAAAATTCCCTCCAAGGATTTTGTGGATGTCTGCTTCCTTATAGCCACGGTTCAGAAGTACCTGAGTGATGTATGGGAAAAATGATACGTCTTTCAGATAATCAGGGGCATAAGATATGCCGTCAAAGTCCGATCCGAGACCGGCATGATCGATGCCGGCAATTTTCACGATATGATCTATATGGTCTACAACTCTCTCAACTGAACACCCGGGAACAGGATGCTCCTCATTAAATTTGTCAAGTAGTTTATTAAGCTCTATCTCGCTCAGGCCGGCGTCAGTTTTTAATTTAAGCATATATTCCCAGAAGAGGTAATCTTCTTTTGCACCTTTCCTGGTAAGAAATCCCGGATAAAAATTAACCATAACGATTCCTCCATTTTTTGCAATACTATGCAATACATCGTCAGGCACATTACGTGGTGTTGGTGCGAGAGCAAAGGCAGAGGAATGTGATGCAATCACTGGTGACTGACTTACCCTCAGAACATCACGCATTGCTTCTGCAGACACATGCGAGATATCAACCAGTATGCCGAGACGGTTCATTTCCAGAACTACTTTCTCACCGAATTTTGTTAACCCTCCGTGCCTGGCCCTGTCTGTAGCGGAATCGACCCAATCTATTGTTTCTCCCCAGGTAAGAGTCATATAGCGGGCACCAAGCCTGTAAAATCTGCGAAGCACCTCAAGAGAGTTTTCAATTGCGTTGCCTCCTTCGATTCCTATCAGAGATGCTATCTTCCCTTCCCTTCTTATGTTTATGATATCATCTGCGGAATAAGCCATTTCAAGCACAGAAGAATACTTTTTCGTAATCTTATGGATCAGTTCAATTTCTTCGAGGCATATTGATTGGCCCGTTCTGCCGTCCGCCTGTTTACCCATCCAGCCGATCGCTACCCAGAATTGTGCTCCGACGCCTCCCTTGAGCATGCGTGGAATATCAGTGTGAAATTCCGGTTGATTTATCATCAGATCCAGTGTTTCAACAGCATCGGGTCCCTTTAGCCGTATTTTGTATGGTAAATCATTATGTCCGTCAACGACAATCGCAGAACGGTGAATTCGCATAGCTTCCTCAGTAAGGACAATATCTTTATTATCAAATGGAAACCAGGTTCTGATAAAATTACTAAATGCAGGAAATGCCATTCCCGCAGCGGCTAATCTTAAAAAGTATCTTCTTTTAATCATTTGCTGAGTCAATATTTGCTCTTATAAACTTCTCCTCCCTTCATAACAAATTTGACATCCTCCAGGGATTTTAATATTGGTCCCAACTTCCTTAATGGTATCATTCTTAATCAAAATCATCAGAGGCCAGATAAAACATATGATCACGATGTTCAGCAATGGTTATAGATTCTGCTCCTTCTGATATCTGGTTCTTTTGGGCCGGTATAGGAACAAAGCACAGGTAAAACAATAACAGTAGATACATTTCCTTCATGTGCAATAATGTTTTGATCTATTCAGGTAGTATGGGCATATCACTATTCCAGATATCAACGATTGCTTTCCACTCTCCGTTTATCTTTCTATAGATAGTAATCCATTTATCTGTCTCTTCTACAACCCCGCCGGGTGTGCTGATGGTTAACCGGCTATTACCTCTGACATAGGCGAGGTCGCCGGCAGAGGAGACCTCAATGGTATCAATTGCTGACACAAATGTGTCATGGGAAATAGTTATATCTGAAAACCAGGATTCCAGAGATTTTCGGATAGACTGGATGCCAATAAAAGCTGGAGCATAAGCGTTCATTACAACAGCTTCCTGAGCAAAAATGCTCATGATTTTGTCTATGTCTTTTGATATGATTGCAGCGGTCCATTCGTCTTCAATTTTGTTAATTACATCTGCTTCAGCACGGATATCAACAACCGGCGATCGGTTGCATCCTGTTAAAATTCCAAAAACAAATAAAAGCATTGCAGTTTTTTTCATTTTGTGGTTATTGAGATTAATTTATTATGTATCGGGTACCTGTAGTGTTTAATATAAACTGATCTGGCATTTCCCGGGCGAAGGCTGTAATCGCCTCAAATCCAGTGCAATGAAATGGAACAATATAATCCGGACGAATGGCTTTGATATCTGTGATCGTTCTGAGAATCAATTCTGGTTTGGCACCTGTCAGATGAAACCCTCCAATAGCAGCATGAACTTTCTCAATTCCAGTTATCTTTTGAGCTTGCCTTATAGTATTCACAATTCCCCGATGAGCACACCCCGAAAGCACAACCAATCCTTTACCTTTTGCATTCATTACAATCGCCTGTTCACCAATAAAATCGTCTTGCACTAACTGATCTCCTCGCCTGGTTAAAAATACAGGTGGTATTTTCTCATAATCCGTAACCTGGTCAATTTTCCCAATTAAATATGCACCTGGTACAATTTGCTTGGGAAGTTTTATCTCAATAATCTTTACCAGATCAAGTTCCTCAATGTCTTCTCTTTTTAATGCAAGAAGGCTCACAAAATTATCACTGGATGTTCTCATATAGCTTCCCGCGAAAAATTGCTCTCCGACATAAAAAGGAATACCCTTAAAGATGTCCCCTTTTTTATCTGTAAGCAACTCGACCATTGCTGCCTGGTGGTCAAAGTGATCATGGCTTAAAATCAATGCCTCAATCTTTTCTAAATCAATTTTTAATAACTCAATATTCCTTTTGATCCCTTGAAAATCGGTTCCAAAATCAAAAAGAAAAGAATGAGATTCGGCATTCACTACAGTCTCAACATGATAAGCCAGCCCATGCTCGGCATGCAGGATTATATCCATTGGAGATTTAGTGCCCTCAGGTCGTCTGGCAATTTTATAATGAGGTCTCAGAGCATCCGTGTAATTATCTGTAATAACCGTAATAACTATCTTTTCTACCTCCTCTATCTTAACACCTTGCAGAGCTGTGGCACTCTCATGAATAATATTATCCATCAATAAAACAGCTCCTGTAGCTGCCGTCACATTCAAAAAATTTCGACGATTCATCTCCTTTTTCATAGTATCCTCCTTTCGTCTAACATAAGATTATGTATGCTAATTTATATCTGATCAGATTTAATTGTTTAAAATCCGGTTTTTGAACGATAATCCTAAAAAGCCAGATTTATTATTGTTTCTGTCCTTCAGGGATCGCTTTAATCCACATAATAACAGCATTTGCCAAATCTGTCCTGGTTTTAAGGAAAGAATGATCATCTTGTAATGCGGTGATTTGTACATTTTGTGCACCTTCTTTTTTAAGCTCACGATAAAGAGGCAAAATGAAATCATATGATGTATCATCATCCAAACCGCATATAATTAAAATATTCTTCGTTGTTAGCTGCGAAGCACTTTTTCTCAGAAAAAATGCAGGATCCAGTTTATCAATTCCAACTTCTGCAATTTCTCTGGGCATTCCACCTTTTTCGAACCTGGTAATCCCTGTTGAAACCGCCCTGTCAATATTGGCATCGGTAGTATTCTTCAACTCCGGATTGCGGATATATTCTTCAAAAAATGAACCCCAGTCATTGCCAGCGATAGTGATGACATGTTTTATTTCGGGATGTCTGATTGCATATGTCATACCCATACCTCCTCCGAAAGAATATCCTCCCAAGACGATGAGAGAAGTATCAATATTAAATCTGACTATATTCTCGGGATAATAAAGGAATTCAACTGCTGCCATTATATCCAGCTGGCTGTTTTCAAAGCTGCAGGTTCCATCGCTTTGATGCGTGCCGCTGAAATTAAAGGTCATAACATTAATCCCGGACTGTGACAAAATTTTACCTAATCCTATAACATCTGTCTGATTTCCCGGGAAACCCTGTAGTAATAGTAATGTTGGAAATAAGCCTTGTCCTTCAGCAATATAAAACTTACCTTTAAGAATCACTCCGTCACGATAAATAGTTATATTTTCAGGATTTACTATCTGACCTAAAGTGATGGATTTCAATGTCCAAAATATAAGCAATACTGAAATTGTCTTTAAGCCTAGCCCTTTCATATACTTAGATTTTGATTTCATTAATGGATTTAAACAAGAACGGCTGTAATCATTTTCTTGATGCAATTTACACCACCAAAAAGGCGAAGTCAAATAAATCTTAGTCACCGATTTATAAATCTCAGTGTTATATCCTTTTTGTTTCCAAATGTATGTTAAGTGTTTTCAGACCGTATTATAGTGGTCAAAGAAGGACGGATCTTATATTCAGGCCATTATACATGTAATATAAAACCATTTAAAGATTTATTGTGGAGGATTAGCCAATTTCTCTTCCAATATTGCCAGTCTGCTTTCATGAACATAAATTATCTTCCATCCATCTGGTTCTTTTTTCCATAAAGTAGTAGTAGAACCTTTGGCTTTCCGATAATCTCCATTTTTAAACCAGTTATCCCAAATTGCAATCTGTGTTCCCAATGCTAAATCTGTCGTCAAAGCGGTAATTGTTTCGTCAATCAGTTCAGACTGATGACGTTCTCTGCGAGAGAAACTGTTTTTGATAGTATCCATCCAAGCAGTGCGTGAAGGCGTGTAATTGACGGAACCAATGCCAGCTATAAAATCATTACTAATTAACTCAGACCATGTGTCGAAATCTAATTGTCTGATAGTTGAGCGTTGTTTCTCCCATTGATCTTTAACTTCTTTTTGGATTGTTGCTTTTTGATCATCGGTTAATTCTGTTTTCGTGTCTTTGGCACATGAACTGAATAAAAACAACATTGCAGCTAATGCCACGCTGGAGAAGATTAGTTTTTTCATAGGTTTTGAATGGATTAATAAATAACTTAAAATACCTGTAATCAATTATTTGATTGAATTTATGACAAAAATGATTACAAGTCAGATATTTTTGAGGGGGTCCGAAGGAAAATTATTAATAATAAAGCGACATCTCCTGATTTATTTGTGGAATAAATGTCTCGCCGCATTTAAACCTACTTAATTAAAAGTCAGGTTTGACGAATAGGAGATGTCGCCGTAATCAAATTTCGGAAACAAAGATCATTCATGCAAGTTTAGTTCAACTATAATATCAACAAAGTACATCTGAATAACATTGATGCGGTTATAAGACAGTTAATCAAAACCCTTCGTTAAATCCTTGTTGTTTTGTAATGTATGTTTCGTGTTCTCAGACCTTCTTTTGAAGTGGTCAAAGAAGGACGGATTTTAACATTATCTAATGGTAGTAGTATTGTCATCATTCTTTTCTTGATCCAAATAAGAATCTCAGGTCGATTAGTTAAAAGAGGATTATTGATGGAATACT
>DNOQ01000045.1 GCA_003501665.1 Bacteroidales bacterium
GGCACATGAATGAAAATGAAATGATTGAACAGATGTGGCCCGGAGGAAAACAACCGGTGACTGATATTCCATATTTTATTATTAACGCCCCTGAAGACCGGGCTTCAAAAAATTACCGGACAGGAGGGACCTATTCATCACCTATGACCCTGGGTTTCTATTGCCCGACACATGGTGCATCGATAGTTTATACCTTCGAAGAAACAGAGAATCCCAGGTGGTTGCTATATTCAGGCCCTTTGCATCTGAAACCCGGTAATTACAACATCCGCACCAAAGCAGTGAGGTATGGTTACAAAGACAGCGATGAATTGAAAGAGGACTTTATTATTAAGTGATTTTGAGCATTTAAGAAACACTTCCTAATTCAGTTATTTCATTACTATGTATTCTTAATGATTTGCATTCATGCAAATCCTAAGGTTTTCGCGAGCTAATTTATCTGATGGCGCCATTTCAACAGCTTTGGCAAGCATCTGTTTTGCCTCAGCTAATCGACCTGCCTCATATAAACTCCAGCCAAGATCATTCACAAGCTCTTGATTTTCAGGCTCTAATTTCAAGGCAGCCTCCAAAGCCGATATTGCTTCGAAATGTAAACCTTCATGACCAGCACAACTTCCCACACCCTGATAAAAAACGGCATATTCCGGAAAACGATTTACTGCTGCCCTGTAAAGCTCAAGACCATCAGAATATTTGCCGTGTATAATTAAAAAGTCTCCGGCTTCATCTATTATCTTGGCAAGATCTCTCTCTCCATCATCAGCTGCACTCGCCGGAAATGATACCAGTGATAGGAATAGTTCTTTACCCCGGTTCACTTTTCCACGTTGGTACTCTACACTACCCATTGAAAGAATTGCCGGCGCATAATCAGCATCTATTTCCAATGCCCGCTCCAATGCAGCTATTGAAGGTTCGACATTTCCGAGTGAAGATTGAAAAATACTTTCTGCATATTCTGCCTGAACTGCAAATCTTTTCTCATTTATCTCTTTTTCCATATACTTCGTCTTTCTATATCACTGGACACTAAACATTTATAATCAGCCTCGAAGAATATCAGCCTTGCGATCCTCTAAAAGCAACTCTATAGCCTTTCGTAAATTTATTATGGCTTCCTCTATTGTTTCACCCTGTCCATTAGCACCTGGCACTTCAGGACATATTGCCCAAAATCCCCCTTTTGGAGCTTTTTCTATAATAGCTGTGCACTCTGCCTTCATTATCATTTCCTCATTCTTCAGATTAAACCGAACATATATTCTACTACTAATATCGGCATTGAATTTAAAATTCAAGCATATTAGACAGAATTCTAATATTAAAACCAAATAATAATATAATATTACAGCTTATATTGTGTAAACTGGCAGTATATACAGAGAAATAAATAATACATCAAGAATAAGGCTAACATCCATTTTATTAAAAGTCCTCGACCATGAAAAGAATTTATACTTTAATTCTACTGATGTTAAGTATGCATTTTATTAATGCCCAGCCATATAAGTTCAATACTATTTTATATGGTGCTGCATATTATCATGAATATATGCCATATGAAAGACTCGAGACCGATGTGCGGATGATGCAGGAAGCAGGTCTGAGTGTTGTTCGTGTTGGAGAATCTACCTGGAGTCTTTTTGAACCACAGGAAGGAAAATTTGAATTTGAATGGATGGACAGGATAATCGAACGGTTACATAAAGCAGGGATCAAAGTTATACTGGGAACCCCCACATATTCAATACCTGCATGGATGGCTCTCAAACACCCTGATATCTTCGTGGAAAGACTTAATGGGAGCAGAAGCAGCTATGGTATCAGGCAAAATTTCGATATTACCAATCCGACCTATCTGTTTTACAGTGAACGGATCATCAGAAAACTAATGGAACACTATGCCTTACATCCTGCAATCATCGGTTTTCAGGTCGATAACGAAACAGGTACTTACGGTGCTGCCAATTTTAACTATTTCAGGGGATTTATTGATTATCTTAAAAATAGATACAAGACGACCGATACCCTGAATAAACTCTGGGGGTTGAATTACTGGGGGATGACTCTTAACGACTGGGATGAATTCCCCCCGAGGCATAACATGACAAATCCTTCTTACAAGCTTGAATGGGACATGTACGGACAAAAGGCGGTTGCCGATTATCTGACCTGGCAGGCTGAAATTGTTTCGGAATACAAAAGGCCCGACCAATTCATAACTCATTGTTTCATGCCATCCCTTACCACTCTCGATCAGCTTGCTGCTTCACGAAAACTGGATATGCCTTCACTTAATATTTATCATGGGAGCCAGAATAATGCAAGGGGAGAAGATGTTATGTGGGCTGACGACTTCTACAGGAGTGTGAAAAAAAACAATCATCTTATTACGGAGACTAATGCACAGACGACCGGATGGGATCCAAGAGGACAATACCCTCCTTTTGACGGTCAGGCGAGGTTATTTGTTTATTCTCATCTTGCCGGAGGAGCAAATATGGTTGAATACTGGCACTGGCATTCAATTCACTATGGCCAGGAGACTTATTGGAAAGGTGTTATTGGTCATGATCTGGAACCAAACAGATTTTATAATGAGTTCAGCCGTACTGCTCATGAACTGCAAAAAATTGGTCCAAAGCTGGTTAATCTGAAGATAAAGAGCAGAGCAGCAATACTATACAGCAGAACATCCGATTTTGGTCTCAGTTATATGCCAATTAAAGACGGAAATGCATATATGGAAGTGCTCCGGCAAATGCACAGGGCAGCTTTCAGGCAGAACATTGGAGTTGATTTTGTTCTTGCAGAAAATGCTGATTTCACAGGATATGAACTGCTCTTTATTCCTCCCCTTTATGTATCTGACGATGCTCTCCTTAAGAAAATTTCTGATTTTGTAAAAAATGGGGGGCATGTTATAATGTCAGTTAAAAGCGGGTTCTGTGATGAAAATAATGTTGTACGCCATAACAGAGCACCCGGACCACTGAGGGAAGTATGCGGATTCTGGTACCAGGAATTTTCAAGCGCTTCAACAATCCCCTTGAAAAATGATCCGTTTAAAACAGGACAGAATAATAATGTAAAAACCTGGATTGAGTTCCTTGTACCTGAAACAGCAAAACCACTTGCCTTTTATGATGATTCGTTTTTCGGAAAATATCCCGCAATTACTGAAAACCGTTTTGGTAAAGGAAGCCTGATATATGAAGGTTGCCTTTTATCAGATGAAATTCAATCTGCAATTGTAACCAGAAAAGCTATGGAAATCGGGCTTATCAGTAATGAGAACCAGTTGACATACCCTATAGTATTCAGGCATGGAACAAACGATCAGGGTAAAATCATACGATATTACCTCAACTATTCCGATAAAGATGCTTCGGTCTTATATAACAGCTTAAAAGGGATCAACTTATTTTCAAATACCTCTGTAAAGAAAGGAGACAGAATTATGATCGACCCCTGGGGTGTTATAATTGTGGAGGAATAGGTATGAACGGTTTTAGATAAATCCTATTCTGTTTTTATTGAACTGGCCGGATTCATAACAGCGGCTTGGTATGCTTTGTAACTAATTGTAATAAAAGTTATTATAACTGTCAATATCGCAGCAAGTATCAGTAATGCAGTACTGATCCATGTCCGGTAAACATAATTTTGCAGCCAGTTATATATAAAGGACGAATAATTTATCAAGATGCAGCAAAGGCATTAATTATTCGTCCTTACCAAAACCACAAACCGGTTCATGATTAAGAATTTTTTCAGGATAGCCTACAGGAATTTATTGAAGAACAGGAGCTTTGCCTTTATCAATATTTTTGGACTGGCAATCGGACTCGCCGCGTCATTACTGATTCTTCTCTGGGTACAGGATGAATTGAGTTATGACAGATTTAATACGAATTTTGAGAATATTTACAGGGTAGAGGAGGATCAGTTCTATTCGGGAGAACGTTATCATGTGACCGTAACGCCGCATCCCAGCGGACCTGTCTGGAAAGAAAAGATCCCTGAGATCCGTTATCAGACACGAATTAACCGTATGCCACGGCTGCTTTTCCGGCAGGAAGAAAAAGTATTCTTCGAATCATCAATCGTTGCTGCCGACTCAGGCATTTTTAAAATATTTACATTACCCTTTATAACAGGGGATCCTGAAACAGCACTTCGTAACCCTCAATCCATGGTTCTGACTGAGAAATTGGCAAAGAAATATTTCGGAGATGCCAATCCGATGGGCAGGACACTTACTATTGAAAATAAACTTCAATTCACTGTGACGGGAGTAATCAGGGATCTGCCCCGAAACTCAATGTTCAGCTTTGAGGCTGTTTTTCCTTATTCATTCCTTTATCAGATTGGTGCAGCCGATAATTCCTGGGGCAATAATTCAATCCTTACTTTTGTTTTGCTGGAAAATGGTTCGGATGTTGATGCAATCAATAAAAAACTCACTGACGTAGTACTGGAGTACCTTCCTGAAACAACAACCAAATATCTTCTTTTCCCACTTCCCGATATACATCTGCATTCCCAGTTCGGATATGAAATAAGTAAAGGTCCTGTAATTGTGGTTTTTATCTTCACGCTCATTGCTGTTTTTGTTCTTTTGATCGCCTGTATCAATTTTATCAACCTGTCTACAGCCAAAGCGTCCGGAAGAACCAAAGAGATAGGGATTAAAAAGGTTTCAGGGGCTGACCAGAAAACCCTGATCAGCCAGTTTATGCTTGAATCTGTCTTTCTTGTTATAATTGCTCTGGCGCTGGCAATTTTATTGGTTGCATTGGCCCTTCCTTTATTTAATAATATTTCAGGAAAGGATTTTATTCTGAAAGATCTGCTGAGTGCCAGGTTTATTCTCAGCGTGATTGCGATAGGATTTATTGCAGGCATCATTTCCGGATTTTATCCGGCACTCTATCTGGCTTCATTTAATCCGGTAGCTGTACTTAAAGGGGAACCCTCAGCAGGAGGAAAAGGTAATGGAAGACTAAGGCAGGTTCTTGTAATTGTCCAGTTTACACTGTCAATCTTAATTGCAATAGCTGCTGTTTTTATGTATATGCAATTAAAGCATTTGCAGGACAAGGATCTGGGATTCGATAAGGAAAACCTTATCTGCATTCCGATGATCAACGATATGCGGCCAAAATATTACCCGCTCAAGAGTGAGCTTCAGAAAGAAACTCTGATTGAAGGAATTACTGCAGCAAGAAGCAATCCGGTAAGGAGCGGCAGCAATTCAGGAGGAGCCAGATGGGAAGGCAAAGATCCTGAAAAACACGTTCTTATTGGAACAAATGCTGTTGATTACGATTACCTTGAAACAATGAAGATGGAGCTCAAATCGGGAAGAGGCTTTTCAAGAGAATATGTAGCCGATATGGCAAAAGATACAACCGGTAATTTCCTGGTGAATGAAGAAGTGGCCAGGATAATCGGAGTAGATGATCCGGCAGGTATGAGTTTCAGATTCATGGGACTGAATGGCAGAATAATCGGATTATTGAAGAATTTCCATTTCAAGGGTGCAGATCAACCTATAGAACCTATGGCTTTTGCCCTTACTGAACCCACCTGGCTGAGTTTTATACTTATAAGGCTATCGCCCGGTAATATTCCGGCGGCACTAAAAGCAGTTGAAAGGGTGTGGGGCATGATAATTCCTGAATACCCCTTTGATTATTTCTTTATAGATGAGGATTATGATAATCTGTTCAGATCATTTCTTCGCGCAACAAAGTTATTAAAGTACTTCACAATACTGGCGGTATTAATAGCCTGCCTCGGACTTTACGGATTATCTGCCTATTCAACTGAAAGGCGTACAAACGAAATTGGAATCAGAAAGGTAATGGGTGCAGGTAAGATGACGATTCAATTTACCATGATGAAAGAGTTTCTTATACTTGTTGTAATCTCACTGGTAATTGCAATTCCTGCCGGCTGGATAATTGTCGGAAATCTCCTGGAGCAATTTGACAGCAGGATAGATTTAAAGATCACGATATTCTTAATAATTGCTATATGTGCTCTGATCATCGCATTGATCACGGTGAGTTTTCAGGCATTTATGGCATCAAGGATAAATCCTGCAGAAGCACTTAAAATAGAATGAAAGACATAATAAAAAAAGATATGCTTACCAATCTTATCAAACACAGTTTAAGATCGTTTAAAAGACAACGTTCTTATATATTGATCAATATTTTTGGTCTTTCAATAGGGATCGCATGTAGTTTGTTAATAGCACTTTTTGTGATAAACGAAGCAGGTTATGACAAATATAATGTTAAGAAGGACAGAATTTACCGGTTGGTCCTTAATGGTAAGATAGGCGGACAGGAAATTATCGGAGCCTGGACATGTGCAGCCATTGGTCCCACAATGCTGAGAGAGTTTCCGGAAGTTGAAGACTATCTCAGGATGAATGGATGGGGACCAACTATTGTGGAATACAGGGATCAGACATTTACTGAGGATCATGTGATTGAAGCTGATTCCACTTTCTTTAACTTTTTCTCAATACAGGTCATAAAGGGAGATCCAAAAAACGTTTTAAATCAGCCACGACGGGCAGTATTATCTGAATCCACCGCGAAAAGAATTTTCGGGGATGAAGATCCCATGGATAAAGCAATAAAAATCGGGAATGATACGGTCAGGTATTTTATATCGGGAATTATGGCAGATATACCCGATAACTCACATTTTGAAGCGAACATACTGCTATCATTCATGACTAATCCCAGGTCAAATGACCCGATCTGGCTGAGTAATAGTTACTCTACCTACCTTCTTATTAAACCTAATACTAACTATAAAACTGTAGAAGCCAAAATTCCTGTATTGCTTGAGAAATATGTAGGACCTGAAGTTCAGCGATTTATGGGGATATCGCTTGAGGATTTTCTGACTCAGGGTAATAAGTATTCGTTCTTCCTTCAGAATCTTGCAGATATTCACCTTGATCCCTCAGTTCTGCACCAATTCGGGGAACCCAGCGATCCCAAATACCTGAAGATATTTGGAGTTATCTCAATTCTGATAGTATTAATTGCGGCAATCAATTTCATGAATCTGGCAACCGCTCAGGCTTCAAGAAGAGGGAAAGAAGTTGGAATAAAAAAAGTGGCCGGTTCAACACGGGGAATGCTCATTGGCCAGTTCCTTTCAGAATCATTTATCCTCTGTTTTGTTTCCCTGATCATTGCACTGATTATTATAAAACTAACCCTGCCATATTTCAACAATCTGCTCGAAGTGAACCTCAAACTTGGACTACTGGCAAAATGGTATACTATCCCCGGTCTTTTTGCCTTTACATTAATTGTGGGATTTCTTTCGGGAAGTTATCCCGCACTATTCCTGTCTTCGTTCAATCCCTACGAGGTTCTCAAGGGAAGCGTTCGCGGAAGTATGCAGAACGGAACCATAAGAAGGATTCTTGTCGTGTTTCAGTTTGCAGTGTCAATACTTCTTATAACCGGGACACTTATAATGTACCGCCAGATATCTTTTATGCTGAACAAAGATGTCGGATTCAATAAAAAGAACATGCTGGTCATTAACAGGGCCGGAGCTCTTGAATCGAGGGTTGAAGCATTCAGGGAAGCAGTAAAGAAGATCCCCGGTGTTGCCAACGTTGCCAGTTCCACTGCCGTGCCCGGACGTAATAACAATAACAACGGATATGGACTGGAGGGCAGGAGGGATGAATCATTCCTGATGACCACAAACTGGATTGACTATGATTACATTGAAACCTATGGAATGGAGCTGACAAAAGGACGAAGTTATGATAAATCATTCAGCACCGACAGAAATGCATGTATCATAAATGAAGCTGCAGCAAGGAATTTCAATATTACAGATATTGACAATGCCAGGTTTCTTCAGCCACGAGATTCCGGAAAATTCAGAACGTTGCAGGTCATAGGCATAGTTAAGAACTTTAACTTCGAATCACTTCGTAATCCCATTCAGCCGTATGTTTTCCAGTTCAAAGGAGATGATAACCTGTGGGGGTACGTAACTGTTAAGCTTGCTCCACAATATGATCAGCAAACAATAACAGAGATTGAAAACACATGGAAACGATTCACCTCTAACGACCCCCTGCAGTATTATTTCGTGGATGAAGACTTTGAAAATATGTATCTGCAGGAAAAACAAAATGCCCAGATGGCAATAATATTTTCAATACTGGCAATAATAATTGCAGGACTGGGATTATTCGGTCTGACATCCTTTACCGTTGAACAGCGTACAAAGGAAATAGGTGTAAGAAAGGCAATGGGATCATCGGTTCCGGGAATTTATATGGTGATTTCCAGGGAAATAATCATCCTGGTATCAGTCTCCGCATTGATTGCATGGCCGCTTATTTACTTAGTCGCCAGCAAATGGCTCGAGAATTTCTATTTCAGAATTAATCCGGGTGTCTTCAGTTTTATTTCCGGACTTGGAATTGCTTTAATAATTGCACTTTTTACCATAAGCTTCAGGATAATAAAGGCTGCAAGGATCAATCCTGCCCAGTCTCTAAAATATGAATAACTCAGTATATTTCGTCCACAACCCTGAAGAAGTGGCAAAAACTTGAGGGGGCTGGACAGCTTTAGCTCGCCGGGGTCTGGGGGAAAAGATATCAACTGGTTCAATACATTCTGTTTATCAACTGCCCTATTTCGTCGCGTTTCTTCAGAGGAAAGGTATGGCTTTGTCCGTCTCTTGTCACCACATTAATACCTTTGGGTGCAAATAATCCGTTTTTATAGAAGATCACCTCGAGAATATTATCAAAAAGTATCTCGATGTTGAATTTTTCCAGTTCCTCTTTCAGGGTTTTGAAATATATTCGCTGGTTTGTAACTATCAGTTTCCCCTCAATCGTTTTATTTTCAAGAATCTGACTGGTATCTCCAGCTTTCAGAACAATTTCATTGGGATTCAGCTTTACTGTCATTTTGTAAAAAATTTCAGGTTAACAAAAGGTTTCAAATTCCATAATTCTATAATAAAGACGCCAACCTTTTATTAAAGTTGCAATAAATCCGTAAAATTAGAATGAATTCTTAACTTATAAAATTCATATACTTTGTGAATACTTTGTAAACCATAAAAAGTCACAGTTTTTCTCATTTTTGCACCATTCATAAAATAAGATCATGTAAATATTGTCTAATATTTAGACATTATTCCTTATCTTCGTGATTTTACCAATTACCGATGATCAAAAGAGCAGATAAACTTGTACATGGTGCATCCCCCACTATGATCAATGTTCTGAACATTGTACACAGGGTTGCTGCAACTGAGGCCAATGTTCTGATAACCGGCGAAAATGGCACAGGAAAAGAAATTATAGCACAGGAGATTCATAACAGGTCGAAAAGGGCAGGGGAGCTGATGATAAGTGTTGATATGGGATCAGTACCCGAGACATTGTTTGAAAGTGAGTTATTCGGTCATGTTAAAGGTGCGTTTACCGATGCCAGGGAAGACCGCAAAGGAAAATTTGAACTGGCAAATTACGGAACTCTTTTTCTTGATGAAATAAGCAATCTGTCGCTTCATTCCCAGTCGAAACTTCTCAAAGCCCTGCAGAGCAGGAAGATAACAAGGGTAGGTTCAAATAATGAAGTGCCGGTGGATATAAGGCTCATCTGCGCCACCAACGGTGATCTGCCACTGATGGTAAGTGAAGGTAAGTTTCGTGAAGATCTTCTTTACAGGATCAATACTATAGTGATTGAAGTACCGCCACTACGTGACAGAGTTGATGATATTCCGATACTGGCAAATTACTTTCTGAAGGTTTATTGTGAAAAGTACGGGAAGGAGCAGATGAAAATAAACACCCATGCACTGGAGAAACTTGCAAATTATGACTGGCCAGGTAATGTAAGAGAGCTTCAGCACTCAATCGAGAAGGCAGTTATAATGAGTGATTCTTCAGTTCTGCTGCCATCAGATTTCGAGTTTAAACCTGTGTTGAAGAGTCTTCAACAGACAGAGCTTACACTTGAAGAGATGGAGAAGAAAATGATACGAGAAAGTCTTAAACGGCACGGGAACAACATCAGTGTTGTTGCAGCAAAGCTGGGTATAACCCGGCAGACACTCTACAACAAGATGAAAAAGCTTGATAGTGAATAATTTGCTAGTTCACTATCTGACCGTCAAACAGATTCACGATCCTGTGTGCATAGCCGGCATCCCGGTCGTTATGGGTAACCATTATGATAGTGGTACCCTCTTTATTGAGTTCGGTAAGGAGATTAATAACTTCAATACCATTTTTTGAATCAAGGTTACCGGTAGGCTCATCAGCCAGGATCAACCGGGGATTGGCTACAACAGCACGGGCAATTGCCACTCTCTGTTGCTGGCCTCCGGATAGTTGCTGGGGAAAGTGCTTTGCACGGTGGGTTATCTTCATCCTGGTGAGTGCATCTTCTACTTTCTTTTTTCTTTCTCCCGACTTCATCTTAAGATAGATCAATGGAAGCTCAACATTCTCATAAACATTCAGTTCATCAATAAGGTTAAAGCTCTGGAAGACGAATCCGATATTTCCTTTACGGAAAATCGTTCTGTCACGCTCTTTCAGATTTGCTACTTCAGTTCCGTTGAAGAGGTAGCTTCCGGCTGTGGGATTGTCAAGCAACCCAAGGATGTTCAGCAGTGTTGATTTTCCGCAACCCGATGGCCCCATTACTGCAACATATTCTCCTTCCTTTACGCTAAGATTTACTTTGTTGAGAGCAGTTGTTTCAACTTCTTCTGTTCTGAAGATCTTGGTTAATTCAGTCGTTTTGATCATGATTTTTACATATTAGATTGTTATTGTATTATTTAAAAACAAGCTTCTGATTTTTTCCGAAAGTTTCATATCCCGAGATAATAACTTTTTCACCAGGTTGCAGGCCTTCAATTACCTCATAATATCTCGGATTTTTCCGTCCGATGGAAATATCCCTTTTAACAGCATACGACTCAGACGGATCCAGTACAAAAATCCACTGCCCGCCGGTCTCCTGGAAAAATCCACCGATCGGAACAAGAAGTGATTCTTTGGGTTGTCCCAACTGCAGACTGATATAATATGTCTGGCCCGTCCTGATATTCTCAGGCATAGATTCCTCGAAAACCATATCAATCTTGAATGTGCCATTCCTTACTTCCGGATAGACTCTCCTGACAACAAGCGTGAATTTGCTTCCCTGCCTGTCGAGCGTTGCTGTAAGCTGGGTTCTGACTCTGTCGATATAATGTTCATCGATCTGGGCCGTTACCTTATACGAGGTCAGGACGTTAATCTGCCCCATGTTTGCGCCGCGTGATATTGACTGACCTATTTCCGGGACAAGCAGACCAAGCTGACCGTCGACAGTGGCTCTGACATTCAGATTCTCGACTCTCTGACGGACAAGGCCAAGGTTACGGCGCATGTTCTGAAGATTATTTGCAAGAATCTCCACCTGAACCGACCGGAAAAGCGAATCCTGACGTTCGCGTTCAAGAAACAGATCCCGCGATCTGACAGACATTTCAAGATCCTCTTTCGACCTTAAATATTCTTCTGTAGAAATAAGATTCTCTTTAATTAAAATCTCGTTCTGCTTAAAATTGCGTTCTTTTCTTTCAATATCATATCTGAGATTAAGAAGCTCCCGCTTGATCTGAATCCTGTCCTGTTCCATGGCAATCTGGGTATTCCTCAGAAAATTATCTTTCTCTGCCAGCTGGGCTTCACTGTCAAGAATTGCCAGATGAAGATCAGGATTTGACAGTTTCAGGATAATATCTCCCTTTTTTACCATCGAACCCTCTTCGATCAATATCTCTTCGACCCTTCCACCCTCCTGGGCATCAAGGAATATAGTGCTTATTGGCTCAACATTCCCGGTAACTGTTATATAATCATTGAACTGATCACGTATAACCGTTTCGATAATAAGTTTGTCTTTTTCAACTTTGTAAGTAGAGGTCCTGTCAGTAAAAAAAGCCAAATAGATCAGGATTATCATAGCCAGTCCAATGGCAATGTATCCTATGTACTTTTTCTGCAGGCCTTTCTTCTTAGGTAATATCCGGTCCATTTTTTCGATTGGAGTATCCATTTCTGTTTAATTTTATTTCTGGTTCTTAATTATGAGTTGCTGGTTTATTGATGAAAATACCACCCTGCCCCCCTGATAGTGAGGTAGGGAAAGAAATCCGTAATGCCTGTACCTCCCATCTTTTAAATGAACGATATGTTTTCATATGTACCTGTAGTGTAGAATTGAATAATTATCTCCCGTATCCTGAGCTGAAGTGTTGTGCGCAGCGCCTCAGCCTCAGCCCTTGAAAGGGTTGTTACAGCTGCAGAGTAATCCGTTACGTCTACCAATCCGGATTCAAATTTTTTCTCCACAACACTGAAGGACTTTTTATTGAATTCAAAATTTGACTTAGCTGCAATAAACTCATCCCTTCCTCTGCTGTAATTCAGGCATGCATTTTCTATCTCGGTATAAAGAGAGTTCTTTTCAAGTTCGAGTCTTATTGCTGCATCGGTTTTTCTCAGTTTAGCAGTTTTTATATTCCGGCCAACAGTATAATTATTGAATAATGGAATCCTTAGAGAAACATAAACAGCCTGACTGTTATTGTTTTTAAGCTGGGTTGTGAAAGATGTCTGTTCTACAGCATCCTCGCTCAGTACTTTGTAATATCCGGTATATACCGATGCTCCTACAGTCAGACCGGGAGTAATATAACCCTGTGCGGCTGATATCTGCTTCTCAGCTGCCTGAAGTTCATATTCAATGGTTTTAAGCCTGGGAAGTGTCTGTGAGGCTATTCTGAACACACTATCAGTTTCGTATTTATTTTCCTTTAACAGAAGATTGTCAAGTTCGGGAAGCGCAATTTCAAATTCTGTTCCGGGATCAAGCTGAAGCATTTGTTTCAGGGTTGTAAGAGCCTGATTTGCAGTATTCCGTGCAATTGTGTAATCAAGTTTATCAGAAGAAACCTGACTTTCTATTTCCATCTGACGAGACAATGCCTCTTTTCCTGTTTCAACCATTTTAACGATCCTGTAATACTGCTTTTCAGAAAGCTCCAGCTGCTGTTTTGAAACATTCTCAAGCCCTTTTGCATAAAGCACCTGATAATATTGTCCCAGTATTTCAACAACGAGTGTATTCCTGGCAACCTTTTCAGCTTCAATTCCGGCTTTGAGAAGAAATTTATTAGCAGAAATGGTATTAAGTGCATTGAAACCTGTAAACAGCTGAAAATTTGAATTCAACGAATAAGAATTACTGATATTCTGCTTGAATGTGATCAGGTTTGTAACAGGATCGATTGACCGGCCGAATCCAAGATTTGCGTTCGATCCGAAATTGAGCGATGGTAACATATCCATTTTCGATTTCAGGAAATTCGCCTCAGCATTCTCAGTCTGAAGCATCTGACGCTTCAGGTTAAGATTATTTACCACCGCATAACCGATACAATCCTCAAGTGTCCATTTCTTAATCTGGGCCACTGTATCAACTGTACATACAATTGAAAATATTACAATCATCAAATGAATTCTACTCATTTGCTT
>DNOQ01000358.1 GCA_003501665.1 Bacteroidales bacterium
TCAAATTTCTCTGCGCTTAAATGGTCTTCAAGAATTTTTCTTATGCCTGAAAGCTCAAGAATCCCGTCACGTGGCATAGTCGGTCTCATATAATTCAGACGGCTGCTGCCTTTCATAATATTAAGGGCATCCTTTGGCTTAACACCGTCGCAGTATAAAACTCCTGCCAGAGCACCTGCACTTGCTCCCGCGACAACATCAGGATATATCCCGGCTTCATTAAGAGCCTGGAGAACACCAAGATGTGCAAATCCTCTGGTTCCGCCTCCGCTCAGGACAATACCTGTCTTATAAATTTCTTCTGACATTGGTAATAAATATTTTAACCTTTATTATTCATTTAACCTTTTATTAATGTTTCACTGAATTTGGTTTCACAGGACTCGCCTTTGTACGGTTTCGTCACTTTATTCCTCAAATTTTGTTTTCCTGAAGTTATTGAATTAATCACCAACTACCCATGCTAAAACAAATATAGTAATGAAGAAGTAATATTATCTTTTATAAAAGATAGTTCCAGTTATAAAAATTTTAATTTTGGATCAGGATAACTTAAACGATTTATAAAATTTCCGGTATATGCAATTTTTACTTATAGCTTATGACGGCACTGATTCAGAAGCATTGCAACGAAGAATGAATTGCAGGGCAGAACATCTGGAAAAGATCGCGACCGTAAAAAGAACGGGAAAATTCCTGTGCGGTGGTGCGATACTTGATGAAAATGAAAAAATGATCGGTTCCATGATCCTTTATGAAACGACTGACAGGAAAGAGCTTGACAATCTTCTTCTGAATGAACCGTATGTTTATAGGAAAGTCTGGGAAAAAATTGAGATAAAACCTTTCAGAATGGCAAAAATTGAAATTTAAAACGGTTAGCAGATCAAATCGGGAAAATAATTTTTCCGGTAACAAATAAGTAATATTATTGTTATTAGTTTTAGAATTTAAATTTAAAAGATATGTCATTTACATTACAAATTGGGCAACAGGCTTTGGATTTTACACTTCCGGCAACTGACGGAAAGAAATACAGCCTGTCGGATTTCGACACATACAAATACCTTGTTATCTTTTTTACATGTAACCACTGTCCATATGTTATCGGATCAGATGAATTGACCAGGGCGACTGCAGAAAAATTCATGAAAAAAGGAATCGGCTTTGCAGGTATAAACTCAAACAGTGAACACACATATGCTGAGGATAGTTTCCCCAACATGGTTAAGAGGATGGAAAAATACCGTTTTCCGTGGGTTTACCTGTATGATCAGGATCAGTCGGTTGCAAAAGTGTATGGAGCATTAAGGACACCTCATTTTTATGTTTTTGACGAGGAGAGGAAGCTTGTATATACCGGAAGGGGTGTTGACAATCCCAGAGATACATCGAGGATGACGGTTAATGATCTTGACAATGCACTTGAAGAGCTCATTTCAGGAAAACAAATTTCCGTTCCGGTCACGAATCCTATAGGATGTAATGTAAAATGGGAAGGAAAGGATGCACACTGGATGCCTCCGGAAGCCTGTGATCTCGTTTGACCACGGATCTGATACAATTAATCAGTCTGGGTTGCGGGTTAATATGAATGCCCTGCATTCTGCACCCTTCAAATTAAACTTGTTAAGAATTCATACTAATAATTAAATGACAATGATTTACAAAAAACAGAAACAGATTTTCCCGGCGTTGATCCTGGTTCTTGTATTTATGATTCAGATATCATGTACGAACAGAACACCTTCGGATCTTTCAGCAGTAAGTATAATTCCCAAACCCGTCAACATTAGTTCAACAGGTGATTATTTCACCCTGAAGCCAAATACCACAATTTTCGTCAAGGGGGAATCAGCGGAACTTTTTAACATTGGTCATTACCTTGCAGACAAATTACGTCCCGCGACAGGTTATAAACTGAATGTTAAGACAACATTCAGCGAACCGGATAAAGGATCAATTTTACTTACTTTATCGGGAGTAGGCGGGAGCTCAAAAGAAGGAAGTTATGAACTTTCCGTTACAAAAAAACAGATCAGATTATCAGCCAGAACACATGAGGGACTGTTCTGGGGAGTTCAGACCCTCATACAGCTTTTTCCGGCCGGAATTGAAATGTCCACACCTCAGGAAGGAGCCTGGAAAATTGCCACCGGTACAATAACCGATTATCCTGAATATTCGTACAGGGGTGCGATGCTTGATGTTGCCCGTCATTTCTTCAGCGTGGATGATGTCAGACGCTTTATTGATTTCCTTGCATATTATAAGATGAATATGCTGCATCTGCATCTGTCAGATGACCAGGGATGGAGGATCGAGATCAAATCGTGGCCGAACCTTACATTGCATGGAGGCAGTACACAGGTAGGAGGGGGCGAAGGCGGATTTTATACCCAGGAGCAGTATTCTGCCATAGTCGATTATGCAAAGGAATGTTATATTACCATAGTTCCTGAAATTGATATGCCCGGACACACGAATGCTGCTCTGGCCTCATATGCCGAACTTAACTGCGACGGCAGGGCAAGACCGCTTTATACCGGAACGGAAGTGGGATTCAGTACATTATGCACAAAAAAAGAGATAACCTATAAATTCATCGACGATGTTATAAGAGAACTTGCAGCAATTACACCGGGGCCTTATATTCATATCGGAGGGGATGAATCGCATGTAACAAAACTGGCAGATTATATTCCGTTTGTTGAAAGGGTGCAGGATATTGTTGCGAATTATGGGAAATATTCAATCGGCTGGGATGAAATTGCGCTTGCAAGATTGAAATCAACCACTATTGCACAGCACTGGTCAAATGTTGAAAATGCAAACAAGGCAGTCAGACAGGGAGCAAAGTTACTTATGTCTCCGGCCAGTAAAGCTTATCTGGATATGCAATATGATAAATCAACCAGGCTGGGTCTGCACTGGGCAGGTTATATTGAAGTTGATGTCGCCTATAACTGGGATCCCGCCTCACTGGTAGCGGGTATAGGTAAAGAACATATAGTCGGGGTTGAAGCACCTTTATGGACAGAGACTTTAACAAATATTGATGAAATTGAATATATGGCATTCCCCCGGCTTCCGGGTATTGCAGAGATAGGATGGACTCCTGCTGCATCACGAAGCTGGGATGAATATAAAGTCAGGCTTGGAAAACACGGTGAAAGGTTTGAGGCTATGGAAATAGATTATTATAAATCACCCCTCGTTACCTGGAGTACGCTTAATAAATAGAAATTCAATCTGTCAGCCACTTCTCTGAAAAGCAGACATGTAAGAAGCACAAACCTCATTTAATGGTCAAACTTCGGGATGGTAAACGTAACGTTTTATCATCGCAATCAGATAAGATCTGGCTCTATGCATTTAAATCCTTAATTGCACAGATTTTAATATATTTGGGAAAAAGTTGTTATGATAATTGAAAGAACAAAAAGTGAAATAATATTTAGATTGCCGAAGAATGTGAATATTGATCTCCTTCAGGATTTAGCAGACTTTTTTGAATTCAGGGAAATTGCAAATAAATCAAAAGCAAAGCAGGAAGATATTGATTCTCTGGTCAAAAAGATAAAAAAAGGCAGATGGGATCTTACGAAGAAGCAAAATGATCTATGAGAATCGTTATAGACACTAACATTGCTTTTAGTGCAATTCTAAATACCAACAGCAGAATAAGTGAAATAATCCTGCAGCCCGGAAGTAAACTCAATTTTTATTCCACCGAACAGCTGTACAGAGAGATTCGGGAGCATCGTCAGAAAATTAAAGCGCTTTCCGGTTATTCAGATATTGAGCTTGACAAAATTATAGAATTAATTACCGGCAGAATACGATTTATTAACCCCAGGTTGGTTTCAAAAGAAGCATATGACTAAGCTGAATCATTGTGCCGTGAAGTGGATATCGATGACACAGAGTTTGTTGCACTGGCAGAACATTTGAAATGTCATCTCTGGAGCGGGGATAAAGAACTTCAGAAAGGACTTAAAAAAAAGGGTTGGCACAAATTTCTAAGTACAACGGATCTGGTTAAAATAGCATCCTCAAGAAGAAGAAAATATAAAAATCTTAATAAATGAAAATCATTCTGCCAGCCATTTTTCTGTAAAGCAGGCATGAACAATGTTTTTAAGGGAAGGTTGGCCTTCGGGTCCTGGAATCTGATTGGTATAAGAGATATGTATGGTTCCGTCACTGCCCTGGATATTGGCAGGATAGTGGCCCCTTACCTCACTTCCGGGTTTCCCGTCAACAAGGATCTTTCTGTATGGCCATGTTTTACCCTCATCCTGTGACAACCAAACTGAAAGGCGATGGCGTCCTGATTCAACATCGTTATGAACCAGAGCCCAGTTCCCGCTTTTTAAAACAACAACATCAGCAGCTGTTCCGGGATTAGGTATATCAGAATCCTCCACCATGTTCCAGGTTTTACCATTGTCGTATGATATGCTTTTAGCCAGCCTCTTTGGAGGGGGACCATTATCTCTCATGAATGCAACAATTGAGTTATCTTTTTTAAGGGCAAGAGAAGGCTGTATTGAACCTGCTCCGACGATCGGTTCGCTGAAATGCCAGATTTCGCCCCAGTCGTCCGTAATTGCTATAAGTGAGAAATCAAATCCGTCGGAATAAAGAGGCAAAAGCATTCTGTTACCGATTATCAGCGGCTTGTTACGACTTTGCCAGCCGATCCTCCGGTGTAAGGGAAAACCCAGTTCGGTTCTTACTCTTTCCCCTTTTTCATTAATTTCAGTACCTGTTGCTGTAAACCTTGTTCCTCTGGCAATAGTGAAATACTGTTCGAGAGCTCTTTCCCAGAGTTCACTGGTAACGGGTCCTTTTTCATTGTTAATGAAGCCTTTCGCAATAAGATTTTCCCGGAATTCATTATATTTTCTTGTAAGTTTCTGAACGAATTCATCATTTTTTCCTATTCCGTCCGGTACGCTGCCGTCGGGTTTCATATGGATCATATCCTGCCATTTCCATTCGGGCGGTCCCGCTTTTTGCATATAATTTTCACTGATCCGGTATTTGAGTATTGATGATTCCCACTGGTATGCCATTACAGTATACCAGACGAGCCAGAGTCTTGATTTTCCATCCAGAAACAGCACAGGATTTATATCAGGAAAATCCGGTACATCAGCCAGGATGAATGGTTCGCTCCATTTACCTGTTTTGTGGTCACGTCTTGCACCTTTTATTGCAACATCATCGGCGGTTCTTTCCCCGCTTCCGTGGAACCATGCAACCATCAGGTCCTTATTTGGCAGTTCGACGATTGATGAACCGTGACAATGTTGTGATTGAAACGGAAAAATGTGTTCGATTATAAGAGTATCGGGATCAGTTTCATTGATTTTTGACGTCTTCCTGTCGCCGGAGTGGCATCCGGACATAATCAGGAATAAGCAATAAATTATTAAAGCAACGTATTGTTTCATATGACTATATTGTTGTAAATTAAATGGTTCGAATAGCCTGTCCCGCCTTAAGCGGGAGAACCTTCATGACGTGAACTATTTTCATGAGCTTTTGTGTTTTTGTAATATGAAGGTTTCATAGGGCCAATTTTTGAATAAATTTAAAGTAAAATTAATTCTAAATAATCAGTTTTACTTTCCGGTTTAATAATATTTCTAAATTTACAATGAAGAAAGACCTATAATTTAAAATTCAGTATGAAAAAAATTCTGCTTTTTTGTTTGCTTTTTCCCGGAGTGACCAATTATTGCATGTCGCAGGATAATAAATTGAACATCATTGTCATTGGTGCTCATCCCGACGACTGTGATGTTGTTGCTGGAGGAATAGCCATTCTGTATACCGAACTCGGGCACAAAGTGAAATTTGTTTCAATGACAAACGGTGATGCAGGCCATCAATCAATGGGAGGGGGAGCCCTGGCAAAAAGAAGGATGCTTGAAGCTCAGGAAGCAGGGAAACGATTCGGTGTGGAATATCTTGTAATGGATAACCACGATGGTGAACTGATGCCGACCCTTGAGAACCGGCTGAAAATAATCAGGGAAATAAGGAACTGGAATGCCGATATCGTTATTACACATCCGCCGGATGATTACCACCCCGACCACCGCTATACCAGTATTCTTGTTCAGGATGCATCATATATGGTAATTGTCCCTAATGTTGCCCCCGATACCCCTCCTCTTAAAAAAAATCCGGTATTCCTTTATATGGGATCTTCATCTCCCGACATTGCAATTGGTATTGATAAGGTGTTCGATCAGAAAGTATATGCCACATCAGCGCATGAGTCACAATTCTTTGAGTGGATGCCCTGGACTGAGGGAACCCTCGATCAGGTTCCATCAGGTAAGGATGAAAGGCTCAGGTATATTGCATCATGGTTCAGCCCCGTAAGTAAATCTGAAAAAGAGTGTCTGAAGAAATGGTATGGCGAAACAAGAGGAAATAAAATACTTCATGCCGAAACATTCAGATATACTCCTTTTGGCAGAAGACCTTCAGATGAAGAAACAAGGAAATTATTTCCAATGATAAAATAAAACCAGCTATGAATTCATCACGCCGTTCATTCATCCGTACCACAGGTATGGCAGTTGCCGCCGCCGGAATGGGATTTTCGTGCTCCGGGGAGAAGAAATCTCCGGAAAAGATAACAGTTACAACTCCAAAAAAGATCCGCAGGAACAGGATAGGGGTTTCCACTTATTCTTTCTGGCAGTTCAATGGTCCGAAAGAGAATGTCCCGATAGAAGATTGTATTGATAAAGCCGCTGCAATGGGTTTCGACGGAATAGAATTCCTGTTGCGGCAAATGCAATCGGAAGAGAACAGCTATCTTCAGAAACTGAAGCGGCTTGCTTTTCATGCCGGACTGGATATCATGGGTTTTTCAACCCACCAGGGATTTGTCTATCCCGAAAAGAAGACACGGGATGAACAGGTTGCATTAACCATTCAGCAGATCGAGCTCGCCTATCAGCTTGGAATTCCGACCATGAGACTCAATACAGGCAGATGGAATACAACAAAATCATTCGATGATCTTATGGCCAATAAAGGAATTGAACCAAACATTGAAGGATATACTGATGATCAGGGATTCGAATGGGTGATCAATTCTATTGCTCAATGCATACCAACAGCAGAAAAATGCGGTGTGGTACTGGGACTCGAAAATCACTGGGGCCTGGGAAGAACAGCCGAAGGTGTTCTGAGAATTGTGAATGCAATTAATTCTCCATGGTTGCAGATAACCTCCGATACAGGCAACTTTCTCGAAAATCAGTATGAACAGCTCGAAATGATGGCGCCGAAAACTTTCCTGGTTCAGGCCAAGACCTATTTCGGAGGGGGAAAATGGTATACCCTTGATATTGATTATAAGCGTGTTGCTGAAATATTCAGAAAAGTTGATTACCGGGGTTATGTTTCACTCGAATTTGAAGGCAACGAGGATCCTCTGACAGCTATTCCCAAAAGCCTTGAAGTGCTCAGGGAAGCGTTTACCTGGGAAGAGTAGGGGAGATATAAATATTCAATAATATTATTGAATATTTTATAGATACATTTAAAATTTTAATAAAGTGAAAAAATTATTACTGCTCTTTTTATCCGGGTTTTTATGTATTTACTGCAATGCCCAGAAATATGAACTTTTATCGCCCAACGGTAAGCTGAAAGCTGAAATAGAGATCAGCCAGGGGATCTATGCCAATCTTAAAAAGGGAGGATCTGAAATTGTAAGACTGGAAAACCTCTCTCTCGAAACCACCGGTATCAGTCAGCAGAGTTTAAAATATAAAATACGGAAAGCAACGCGCAGATCAGTCAATGAAATAATCAAACCGGAGATCCGGGAAAAAGCTTCAGAACTGGTCAATTCGTATAACGAGCTGGAAATAAGGTTCAGGGCTAACCATGCAATTACCTTCAGGTTATTCAATGAAGGACTTGCCTATCGTTTTTCCACATCATTCAAAGAGGATCTGATAATTGACAGGGAAAACCTGGAGATAATTCTGATGACAGGTGACTCTGCAAGGTTCCAGTCGTCAGAGAGTTTCAATTCTCCCTATGAAACACCTTATGAATTTACAAACCTGAAGGGAATAGAAAAGGGTAAGCTTTGTAACCTTCCCTTTCTTATTGAAAAGGGGAATGGATCATTCCTGATGATAACCGAAGCGGATCTTTATAATTATCCGGGGTTATGGCTGCAGGGTAGCGGTGGTGAAAAGCTTACAGCAACCAATCCTCCCTTTCCTGAAACTTTTACATGGAAAGGGAGTACCTATGGCCAGGGTCAGGTTGCCGCGACATTCAGTTACATAGCAAGGGTGACTGGAACGAGAACATATCCCTGGCGAATCTTTGCGGTTGCTGATGATGAGAAAGATCTGGTTTCGAACAATATGGTTTATCTTCTCGCTTCACCGTGTGCAATACCTGATGTTTCATGGATAAAGCCCGGAGTCGTGATGTTTGACTGGTGGGCGAAACATAATATTTACGGGGTCGGTTTCAAATCGGGCATAAACACCGAAACGGCAAAATATTTTATTGATTTCTGTGCCGGACACGGATTCAGGTATTTTCTTTTTGATGACGGATGGTGCCCGGGGGATAATCTTCTTAAACCGGTAACCGGATTAAATATGGAAGAAGTCACCCGTTATGCCGGAACGAAAGGTGTTGATGTGATGCTATGGGTTATATGGCATACACTTGAAAGACAATGGGATGAAGCTTTCAGTCTGTTTGATAAATGGGAGATAAAAGGTATTAAGGTTGATTTCATGAACCGCGATGACCAGCTTATGGTAGAGTTTTATGAAAGAGTTGCTCAGACTGCATCAGAGAAGAAAATGGTGGTTGATTTTCATGGCGCATACAAACCATGTGGTTTAAGACGTAAGTATCCAAATGTCCTTACCCGTGAAGGGCTTATTGAATTTGAATACAACGGCTGGACCGATGAGGCTAATCCGCAACATCATAATCTGCTGCCTTATATCCGTATGTTTACGGGCCCTATGGATTATATCCCGGCATCAATGCGCAATTCAACAAAAGATAATTTCAGAGCTATCGGAGATTATCCAATGGAGCAGGGGACACGTGCCCATTCGATGGCATTGTTCGTCATCCTCAACAGTCCGATGACAATGCTTCCCGATTCGCCTTCCGACTATTACCGTGAAAAGGAGTGCACTGAATTCCTCACAAAAATCCCTGTTGAATGGGATGAAACACGTTTGCTTGAAGGTGAAATTGCCAGGTATACCGTTCTGGCCCGCCGATCGGGAAAAAACTGGTTTGTAGGGGCAATTACCAACTGGGATAAACGGGATATTGATCTGAAAACAGATTTCCTGTTACCCGGTAAATACAAACTCGAAGCTATCATTGACGGTATTAATGCAGATAAAAGGGCTGAAGATTACAGGAAAATTGAAATGGTCTTTACTGCCGGTGATATTTTAAAGATCAATCTTGCTCCGGGAGGAGGTTGGGTGGCAAGGATAATGCCGGAGTAATTAAATAGTAAATTTTTACACAGTTAGTTTAATATTTTCAGAATATGTGTGCAGAAATTTACTATACATCAGAATTCAAAATGACCTTAAAATATGGTCTAATGAATATTTTACAGAACTGGGGGAAAAGATTATTGTACATTAAAGAAGATATTGGATATCATTAGTGTCCGATAAAATACA
>DNOQ01000541.1 GCA_003501665.1 Bacteroidales bacterium
ACCCCTGAAAACTAACCGTGCTAAATCCATTCCCTGGGTTATGCAAAGTATTCTGGGGGATGGTTTTTATTTTCAACAATCAATTTTCAACAATAATTAAGTCATAAATTTATAATCATGAGTTGTGCGTGCATTGGCATATTAAGAGCAGAACGACTGGATGATTCATACAGATGGATCCTAAGGCAATATCGGAAAAAAGTAATAGAAGATACCTGTTGGTTCTCGATTGAGCTTGAATGGCATATGAAATCGACATATACTGACTATGAGAAGGAACAGCTGATTGAAGTATTCGGCCAGTTCCCTGAACAGGAAATATTTATTTTCGGTGAGTGTGATAGGATTTTTGTCGCTGCGCATGAACTAATAAGACATTTCGGTGGAATGATGTATATCAATCTGGCAGTAAGTAAGTCAAAAATAAACTTATATCCTGGTAAGAAGATTCCAGTATATAAAAAGCATCATAACAATCCATCAAGGCATAAACCAGATAGATGGCTTGTTGATCAATTATTTATTCGGGAATTTTTTAAAGATAGCAAGGCAGATTATTATGAGAAGTTTAAACTTGATCCATTTCTATACATTGCCTGATTAACATTATTTTAAGTGAGTTATTAGGTTTATTGACCAGGTAAACAGGTGGTAGGGCTGCTGTCTTTTTGATTAAACATAATTCATCCATTCGGGGCAATAACTGGATGGGTGGATTTTTATATAGAAAGGAATTTGAATTCAGCATTTTGGTGGAATTTACCTATTCAGATCTAAAATGTAACAATATGAACAGAAAATGTAATAAATGAGGTGGATTATGTAATGCAGGTTAGTGACCTTTGTTAGTTATTAACCAAAACGTATAGCTATGAAAACACTAAAATTTGTATTTGCAATGGTAGCCTTTGCAGTTTTCACACACGGGTATTGCATGGGACAACCTGTTCACAAAGACATAGTAGTTACTATTGATCAGCTTAATTACGATTATTTCGCTCCGGGAATCGGAATTGTAAGCGGGACTTATACATACCACTTCAGCTACAAACTGTCCAAAGAAGGCTGGCTTGAAGCAATTCACTGGAATGCAAGAGATTTTAAACTTTACAATGAAAAAGGCGACAAGGTAATAGTTACTGATTCAGGTCATGATACCTACGGAATCTTGTGGCCATGGTTTAATACTCCTGATCTCATGAATGAATACAATCCTGCAATAGATTATGATTGTGAAGAAGGGTGGTTAGATGATTTAATGCCGGATCCAATGCCCTCTGAAGGGGTATCAGTCGAAATGGGTTGTAAAGTACTTTGCAAAGGAGTAATGTTAAAAATGTCATTTATGGCGATATTTCATTTAAATGCAAACGGCGTAGAATCTGTAGATATCATGAGGCCATAAGTCAAGGATATTGAGAAATATTAGGTATAAACCATATCAAGGATATAAAGCCCAGGAACTCAGCTCCGAGGGCTTTTCATAAAAATAAATTTGACTTTGGCTTTTTTCTGGGGTAACTTTATATACAAATTGGGTAAATAATTTATCACCGGAGTAATTTAAATAATCATTCATCGATTTACTAACTAAATTCATCTAACAATGAAAACAAAGTATCTTTTATTGCTATTTTGCTTATTTACAGTAGCATGCAACCGGCAGGAAGATTTTACCATGCTTGGTGAACCCGCATCTGTTCGGGATAAAATGAATGGGAAAGTCCAGAAGGTCGTTTTCAAACTATTCTGGGGCACTGGGACCGGAAACGATATAACAAAAGGTAATCATTTTACTACCCGGGAACGCGACTCATTGAGGTGGTTTTATGACTTTGAAGCTACCTTTGATAATACCGGAGACCACATTATTAATTATAATACCCTGGATGATAATAATAATCCGGTCAATACATGGAATTTTATAAAGGAAAATAATCTGATAGTTTTATCTAAGTGGTCCTTCCGTAAACCTGGAAGTTTTGGTTTTGGTTCTGGTTATCCAACAGATGGTTATACAAAATACATTAATAACGAAAAAGGACTTGTAATAAAGAAGGAAGACCGCAGAGCTCATGATGATTCATTGTTATATAGCTTTACAATAAAATATAATGAACCTGGAGATGAGATAGAAACCCAGGCATTTGATGGTAAAGGAAATTTTTTTAGGAAATGGACAATTGAATACAATGATAAACGACAAGCTATTGGTGGTGTAAATTATGGGCCTGATGGCAATATCAGAAACTCATACAAAAACACTATTAATGATAGGGGAAAAATCTCGGAGTCAACATCCTTTGATAAAGACAAAAATGTCATTGGAAATGCTAAGTACACTTATCTTGAATATGATGCTAAAGGCAACTGGATAAAGGTTGGTTTGGAATATGGTCCTTTTACAACTTATGGAGAAAGAACAATAACCTATTACGAATAAAGCCAATTAAAGTAACATCTTTTCTGAGAGATCCAATGCAGCCCTCGGAAATCATCTCCGGGGGCTTTTATTATTCTATTAATCTGACCCTACTTGACTTTGGTCAAAACAAGGTTTAACTTGCATAGTGAAATATACCTCAAATGCCAAGCATTATCGAAGGATACAATTACGACATCTTCATCAGCTACCGTCAGAAGGACAACAAAGGCGACAGGTGGGTAAGCGAATTTGTTGAAGCTCTCAAGACGGAACTTGAATCGACATTCAAGGAAGAAATTTCAGTTTATTTTGACATCAATCCTCATGATGGATTGCTTGAGACACATGATGTTGATGAATCCCTGAAAGTGAAACTGAAATGCCTCGTTTTTATACCGATCATATCCCGAACCTACTGTGATCCAAAATCATTTGCGTGGGAACATGAGTTTAAGGTATTCGTGGAAGAAGCATCAAAGGATCAGTTCGGATTGAAAGTGAAGCTGCCATATGGGAATGTGGCAAGCAGGGTACTGCCTGTTCGAGTTCATGATCTAGATGCTTCTGATATTAAAGAATGCGAATCTGTCATTGGCGGAGTGCTGCGTGGAGTTGAGTTCATCTATAAAGAAGCCGGCATTGATAAACCTCTTGCACCAGGGGATAATGAAAAGAAAAACTTAAATAATACTACATACAGAATCCAAATAATTAAAGTGGCTCATGCAATTAAGGAGATCATTTCAGGATTAAAAGCAGAACCAACTAAACTTGCTAAAGCAAAAATACTGCAGAGAGAACCTGAAAAGGAAATAAAAATCGAGGATAGAAAAGAGACACAATTAAAACCTATTAGATCAGCCATATCGAAGACGTTTCCTGTGATACTAATCATAACAATATTGTTGATCGCTGCTATAATTGCTTATCCGAAAATATTCAAAAGAGATATTCTTGAAAGACTGAGACCATCAGGAGAAAGAATTGTTGTTGCTGTGATGCCATTTCAGAATATGACTTATGATACTACCTGGAATGTTTGGCAGATTGGCATTCAAAACCTATTAATTACCTCACTTTCAAACTCAGAGGAATTAAAAGTAAGGCAAATAGAATCAATAAACGGATTGCTGCAAAGCAAAAGCCTTACTAATTATGCCTCAATTACGCCTTCTTTTGCCAGTTCCATATCGCAGCAACTTGAAGCAAATATTGTTATCTGTGGAAGCATAAATAAGGCTGGGAGTACAATAAGAGTAATTACAGCATTAATTGACTCCAAAACCCAGGAGACCTTTAAATCTTTCCAGATAGAATGTCATTCCAGTGAAGAAACAGTCTTTCATATAGTTGACTCACTTTCAGTACTGGTAAATAATTATCTTATATTATCAAAATTAAAAAAGCAGTCAATTCAAGGTCTTGGGTCACTCGTTAATACCAACTCCCCTGAGGCGTACAGGTATTATATTTACGGGACTAATGCTTTTTTACAGAGAGATTATCCTGAAGCAGTACATTGGCTGTCGCAGTCAGTGGCAATCGATTCAAGCTTCAGCTTAGCAGTTACGAATCTTTCTTTTGCATATACATATCTGGGACAATATGACCAGGCAGCAAAATTGTGTCTCATAGCATATAAAACAATTGACCAGATGCCTATGCTCCAGAAAATCTATTTAAACTGGGTTCATGCCATTTATTTTGAAACTCCCTATGAAGAGATCAAATATTTAAAACAATTTGAGAATTTTGATGATCAGAACCCGGTTACTTATTATTTCCTGGGTAATGCTTATTATAATGTGCATCAATATAGAAAAGCAATTCCTGAATTTGAAAAAGCTCTTGAGATCTATAGGAAGTGGGATTCAAAACCAATGTGGATATATAATTATATTCTACCTGCAATTGCATGTCATATAACCTGGCAATATAAGAAGGAGAAGACTCTTTATAAGAAAGCTGAACATGATTTTCCGGGGGAACCCCTGATAATCAAAAGGCAGGCTATTCTGTCATTCACTGAAAAGGACATTATTTCAGCAAATCGATATATTGAAGAATACATATCTGTTTGCAGAAACAATTCTGAAAAGGAAGGTAGCATAATGAACAACATTGCAGGTATTTATTCCGAGGCAGGTATTCTGAACAAAGCGGAGGAATGTTATCGCAGGGCACTCTCATTAGAACCTGATAAACCGGAAAGATTAAATAACCTTTCATGGTTCCTGATCGATAAGGATATAAACGTAAGCGAAGGGATGGAACTTATTGATAAAGCACTACAGTTAAGTCCGGATAATTTCCTTTATGTTGATACTAAGGGTTGGGGCTTCTTCAAACAGGGAAAGCTAGAAGAAGCAATTGAGCTCCTTGAAAGAGCATGGACTTCAAGACCAATTTACGATCACGAAATATACCTTCATCTCGAAGCAGCAAAAAAAGCTGTTGCAAGTCAAAAATAGCAACTTACCGTTAATAGGTTCTTGTCATAGTAATTGCAATTCGTATCCCCAATTTTCCTACAATCATATAATTTCATATAAGTCTGTATATCTATTACATACAGTTAATTTAAATCAACGTAGAGGCCATTTTTCAGCTCGCAGAGCCACGATCTACACTCCGCTAGTCTATCTAATACTCAATATCAAATTGCCTTAAAACGCTTAATAACAGGCCATTAGACTATTTGTCATAATTATTCTATTCTCA
>DNOQ01000219.1 GCA_003501665.1 Bacteroidales bacterium
AAAGGATAAAGATCAATAACATCATCTTCGGCGAGCTGGTTTATGGTAAAATACTTAAGGAATCCAAAAGATTTTTCCTGGATGTCATAAGCGACATGAAATCTCAGGGATGCGATGCAGTTGTACTTGGTTGTACTGAGATTCCCCTGATAGTGCTCCCTGATGAGTCACCGTTGCCGGTACTGGATTCCACGAGGATCCTGGCAAGAGCAGCGCTGATTTATTCATTGGGCAGTGATTCGGATATATTTAAAATCATAAGAGATCCTGTAACCTGACCTGCTTACCCGAAATATTCTTACTTCTTTATTCGAATGCTATTTATTATTAATTCATTCGCTCTGTTAAAGAATTGCGCCCGGGCATTACTTCAATTCACTTCTGAACTGCCTGATATACCGTGAGATAATAATATATTGAGCAAGCAGAAAGGACAGCATCACCACTATTGAAGAGCCTCTGAAGTGATGACCGAATTTGTTGACAGCTAAAGCAGAGTCGGAAATAAATTAGAGAAGGGCACTGCACAGAACAAATCAATAGCTTGTTGAATTGACCTTTTTTATGATCAGTTTGCTTATTACTGAACTTTAAAACTTGGATAGTTGCTAAATTCTTCCGAAATTTGATATAAGAATCTCATTTTGAACTGAAATATAATCTTATGAAGAAATTTTTTACTCTTTTAGTGATGATGGTGATGGCCATTCTCATTTATGCCCAGGCTCCTCAGAAACTGAATTACCAGGCAGTGATCAGAAACAGCAGCGGGCAGCTGGTAACAAATCATGCTGTCGGAATGAAGATCAGCATCTTGCAGGGATCTGCCACCGGGACAGTGGTTTATTCGGAGACCTATAGCCCGGTCCCTCAGACAAATGCAAACGGACTCGTGATTATAGAGATCGGAAGCGGAGTACCGGCAACCGGAATATTTACCTCAATCAACTGGGGTGGGGGGACTTATTATCTTAAGACAGAAATTGATCCTGCAGGAGGCACCAATTACACTGTTGTTGGTACTTCCCGGTTGTTAAGTGTTCCTTATTCATTATTTTCAAAAGAAGCAGGAACAGCAACGAATGCGGTTACTCTTAACGGTGACCAGACAATTTCCGGCACAAAAACATTCGGCAGCGATATTTTGGTCAACGGACTTACTGTTGGCAAAGGGGGAAATGCAATTACTTCCAATACTGTTTGTGGATATCAGGCACTTGGCGCAATAACCTGGGGAGCTGATAATACAGCTTTTGGATATCAGGCACTTCATTCATTAACAGGTAGTTACTATAATACCGCAATTGGTTCTGCAGCTCTGAAGAATAACACGGGGCCCGGAAATACTGCAATTGGTTGCAATGCACTTAGTTTAAACACAGGAGGTAACTATAATACAGCCACAGGGTTATATGCACTTTATAAGAACACAACTGCAGGAAGTAACACCGCCTATGGCGTTCAATCACTATATGAAAACACAACCGGATCTTTTAACACAGCATATGGCACCAGCTCACTTAAATCTAATAAAACAGGAAATTTTAATACAGCTGTTGGTAATTTTGCCCTCTCTGCCAATACTACCGCAAGTAAGAATGTAGCAGTTGGCAATCATGCACTCTTTGACAATACAACTGGTTATGAAAATGTTGCTATTGGAGATAGTGCACTGAGCTCGAATATAGATGGACAGTGGAATACAGCAATCGGCTCGAAATCTTGTTATCAGTTTCAGAACAAACCCGGCCATGTACATGGATATGGCATTACAACTATTGGAGCTTATTCAAATGTTTACAGCGATGGTTTATATAATGCTACTGCCTTAGGTTATTACGCCTACGTAAATGCGAGCAACAAGGTTAGGATTGGCGACAATCGTATTACAGTTATTGAGGGTAAGGTTAACTGGTCAGTCGGCAGCGATATCAGGCTTAAAGAGAATATCCGGTATTCTGATATGCTCGGACTTAAATTCATCAACAGCCTTGAAACCGTAACATTTACATATAAAGACGATCCTCAAAAAAGACATCATGACGGACTTATTGCACAGGATGTCCAATCTTCACTTGAAAGCCTTGGTCTGAAGTTCTCCGGCCTGGCGGAAAATGAAAACGAAGAAAAAATCTTGAATCTTTCATATGCCGAATTCGTGATACCACTTATTAATTCAGTGAAAGAATTAAGCCGGATAAATCAGGAGCAACAGAAACAAATAGACGAGCTGACAGCTATTATCAATACTCTTAATGAGAAATAAGAAAAAAAGATTAAATTTGATTTATTTAACATCGTTCATTGCATAACGTTCTACGATTGCCCTTCGGGGTGATTGCCTTCGGTAAGGGGGTCAATTATCCGGAATGGGCGGTCAATATCTCCGGAATAAACAGATATTGATTATTCTGAATGAGTTCAAAAAAATTTGCCGGATGAATTGGTATTGGCTAAACAACATATAAGTAGTTTATTAATTTAGAATTGTAATTATGAATAAAAATGTTTTAATTTTTGCAATTTTGGTTATTATTGCACCAATAATTTTTTTAATCTATTACCATAGCAATTTAGTCTGTTTACCTGGCGCAAGCGTACAATCATTTATTTTTGGTTTAATACCATTCACTTTTTTTACAATAGCATACTATAAAAATGCTAAAGTATACTTGTATATAGCTCTCTCTTTACTTTTTGTTGAAGGTGTAACTACACCAATAATAATGCTTAAGAGACTTGGTTGGGAAAAATTCTATAATGATAGATTACTTGCATTTTTAACATTTGAATTTTTTATCATAACACAGATAGTAATCACTTTAATAGTTTTAGAGAAAATTATTATTTCAAGATCAAATAATTAATTAGTAATGACATAGTTAAAAAGATAAGGTATATAAAAGAATGATCTTTTTCAATGATCATACGTTTTCACGTTATTAATTAACCGTATTTTACATTACTCTTACCCATTTTATTTTTCGTCTAATAGTCTGTATCACAGCTGTATATACCTTCATTAGAGTATCCGGGTATTTGGTTATCTACTGTATATAAAAATCTATGCGGGGAGAACCCGGATGGTCACGGTGCGTATTGCACAGGATACATTAGCTATGTCGTAAAACAGCGGCCTGTTTTTATACCTGATTATTATTATTTTTACTGCTTAAGAAATCGGAGTCAAACCATATAATCAATAAAGAAAATTGAAGAAGAATATTAGCCGAAAAAAATTCCTGTCGACAGCCGTTGCAGGTCTTACAGGTATAAAGCTTATGCCACTGATCCGTCATGATCAGCAAAACGATATGCAGGAGAAAAGAACTGTCGGGAGAACGGGGATACTGGTCAGTCCGGTTTGTTTCGGGGCATCCAGGACCAATGAAGAATCATTGATAAAATATGCCCTCAGCAAGGGGATCACTTTCATCGATACGGGCCGGACATACGGCAATGGTAATAATGAAAAGATTGTTGGCAGAGCTGTTTCAGGGATCAGGAAAGATGTTGTAATACAATCAAAATTAAGGCTTGATCCGGACGAAGTTCCATCAGGAGGAAAAGGTAAAAAGGGTGCTGAAGAAATCCGGAAAGTACTGTTTTCAAAAATGGAAGCGAGCCTTAAAGCTCTTGATTCAGATTATATTGATATCCTGCTATATCATGGTGCTTCGGAAGAAACCCTTCTTTTTCATGATGAAGTATTGAAATTCTTTGAAGAAATGAAAAGCTCCGGGGTGATTAAAGCCCATGGATTCTCAACACATAATGATCTCCTGAACCTGCCTGAAAGAAATAATAAGGAACTTTTTTATGACATCATTATGGTTCCATTCAACCATAAAGGTTCATTCGTTCATTCTGTTACGGGGAGATATTCGGAGTGGGATCAGAACAGGCTGGTTTCAGCTCTCACTGAAGCCGGAAATAAAGGAATAGGTGTTATAGCCATGAAAACCTGTTCGGGTGGCAAATATTCTCCTTCACCTGATGTTGAACCAGGGTTCGGGGAAGCAGTCAGATGGGTCATCAGGCACCCGTATATCAGTTCAGCGGCAGTTGCTCTGGCCAGTTTCGAACAGGTAGACACGTACTTTTATTCTTTATAATTTCTGATACCGCAATGAGAACCAACCGCCGTAAATTCATATCAACCGCAGCTGCAGGTGCCATATGCGCTGCAGCACCATCAGTTTTATCCTGCAAAAGGGAATCCGGACCGGGTCTGTCTGCAGATGAGATAAAATCGAGGTATGAAGTGCTTGATAAAATAATAAAACAGCCTGTATTGAAAAAGGATCTGTATAATGATCCGATAATAATTGACACAATCGAACTGCTTCATTACGACAGGAGCTGGCTCTGCAGGGTGCGTTCAAAGGATGGAGCTGAGGGCATGTCGGTGGGACACAGTACAATGTCAATACTCTTCCCGGTATTCCTGAGAAATCTCCAGCCTTTCTTTATCGGTCAGGATGCCAGGGAACTCGATCTGATCCTCGAAAGAGTATATGTCTATAATTTCAATTTCAGATATAATGGAATTACTCTGGGATTACCTCTTGCCACTATTGAATTTGCCATCCTCGACATGCTCGGCAGGATCTCAGGCAAACCAACTGGAGAACTGATAGGGGAGATCCATAATCCTGAAGTGGCAATTTATACTGCTACCGAATTCCGTGAAAAACCTATTGAAGAGCATTTTGACCTAATTAAAAAGGCTGTTGACGAATATGATACTCACGCGCTTAAGGTAAAGGTGGGATATCAGTATGCCGGCACAAAAGATATCCACTATGCGGGAGTGCCCGGGAAGACAGAGAAGCTTATTCCCATGCTCCGCGAATATTATGGCAACGACATGGCGCTGTATTCTGATTCAAACGGTTACTATGATGTAAGCGAGGCAATAAGAGTTGGCAGACTTCTTGAAAAGTATAAATACAAATATTTCGAAGAGCCGGTAATGTATGATCATTTCGAAGATATTAAAACCGTTGCAGATGCTCTGACCTTGCCTGTTGCAAACGGTGAACAGGACCAGAGCTTTGTAAATTTCAGGTGGCTGATTGCCAACGACGGCCTTGATATTGTTCAGCCTGATAACTATTATTTCGGAGGGATGATAAGGTCGATGAAAGTGGCGTTGATGGCTCATGCTTTCGGGAAGGAGTTCATTCCTCACATGTCGGGAGGGGGACTGGGCTTTCTTTATAATTGCATACTTGTAAGCGCTGTTCCCAACGCGGGTGAGCATCATGAATTCAAGGGGCTTGATACAAATGTTATTTATGAATGCCCGACTTCTCCGCTTTTAGTTATTGATGGAAAGATAAAAGCACCCACCGGCCCCGGAATGGGAGTGAATTTTGACCCTGATTTTGTAAGAAAACATAAGGTTGTAAAAATGTAATAGACAGGAGAAATGAAAAATGATAAAAATATTCTGAAATTTGTCCTGTCGGGAATTTTTTTATTTGCAGGGATGGCCATTTATTCCCAGGATACAGGATCTACAGTTAAAATGGAAAGCATATCAGGTAGCTATTCAGGAAAGATTAAAAAAGGATTAGCTCACGGTAAGGGATCGGCTGAAGGTATTGACCGTTATGCAGGTGAATTCAGGAAAGGTCTGCCACATGGTTCAGGTACTTATACCTGGGGAAACGGCGATTATTACACCGGAAGATGGAAGTATGGATTGAAAGATGGTGAAGGGAAGCTTGTAAGCGGGGATTCGATAGTTGAAGGGATATGGAAAGAGGACAGTTATCTGGGGAAGGAGCTCATAGCGCCTTATAAGATCAACAGGAGCATGTATGTGACACGATCTTCCTTCAAAAAGATCAACAGTGCAAACCATGAAGTAGTAGTAAAGCTTATCAGGGGGGGCATTGAGAATTCGGGTGTTGAAAATTTCATGATCGCATACAGCAGCGGCACACAATATAAGGCAGGGCATCATACCGGCATACAAAATCCGGTTTTCCCTCTTGATATAAAAGTCACCTTTTCAGCCTGGAATATGTTCCGTTCTGCAAAATCAGAGGTTATTTTTGATTTTACAATAAATCAGCCAGGCAGATGGGATGTGGTGATCTCTTATTGATATATCAGGTAAGTGCAAAGAATAAGAAACAGGTAAATGATTCAGGATTCCTTATTTTTTATTCTGCCAATGAACAGCGAAATAACGAGAAGTATCAGTGCAATAAATAAAGCAACCGGTAAACTTTTCTGAACGGATGATCCAACGCTGAGATTACCTATCATTTTTGGAACAAAAGTGCCGCCAAGCAAACCTACCGCAAAAATAATTCCGAAAATACTTCCATAAAGGCCCGGTTCAAATTTGGAAAAAGTGACTCCGATAATTGTAGGAAAGATGGGTGCAAAAGCAATACCTGCAAGAATAACCGCAATAATTCCGGTTACCGGTCCCCTGGCAATAATCATAAGGATAATCGACACAATTGCCAACAGTGTTGAAAAAGTGATCACTTTTGTTCCGATAGCGGTCAGATTCCTTATTGATGAAGTAATGAACCTTCCGGCCATCATGGCCACGCCAAAGAGGCTCAGTACCACGCCTGCCCTGGCAGAAGCATCAATTTGTGTATTGGTGCTGAAAAGTTCTTCCATGAGCTTTTTAATCCAGGTTGTCAC
>DNOQ01000542.1 GCA_003501665.1 Bacteroidales bacterium
TAATGAACACAATATTATACAATTTTCCGGATTCCAGCTTCGCTATTGACAGTTTGTATTTATAATTTAACGAAACATAAACAACAATCAGAAGCATAATGCCAGTTGCAGTCCCTCCTATGGTTACCATCAGGACAGGTAATTTAACAAGCAGAAATAAGATTGCCCATAAAGAAGGAAAAAACCATGCCAGAAATGTGATTGTCTTTTTTCTTTGTTTCAAATCATCAAAACGGATCCATCCTATCTGACCGAAGATATCTGAAAATATTCTTGTCCACGCTGCAAGGGCGGCAAAAAGAGTTGAATACAAGACAACTATTGCTCCGAGCATAAACCAGGATTTCGCCCAGGGACCCAGAGATTCCGTATACATTGTAGAGAGACTTTCAATCATACTGTAACCTTCAGGGATATTCTGGTTGTTATGTAATACTGATGCTCCGAGAAGGTAAAATGCAATTGTCACTATCGTATAGATCACCATTGAAATAAAAGCATCCAGATACATGATTTTCATCCATCCTTTCGCCCTTCTATGCCATCCTTCCGAATTATCATTTGGTCCGGTATATCTTGCATAACCCTTCTCAAGACACCAGTAATGGTAAGCTACGATTTCATCTCCTCCCACCCCTGTCAGTCCAAAGGCTGCAATCGTGATCGCCATTGCATCGGGTGAAAATCTGAATTTCAATCCTTCAAGGATATTTTCAGGATGTATGGCATATGGAGTAAAGTGGAGGAAATATAATGAAGTAAGTGTAAACAATGTAAAAATTGCCATCATTATTATCGATATCCGCTGGATTGATCTGTAATAGCCGCCCGATACCAGGGCTGCTACCGTAACTGCAGTAAAAATCGTAAATACAGGGATCTTAATCTGAGGGAACCACATATTCAATGCCAGAGCCACGCCCCCAAGTACTCCGCCCACCTGAAGTGGCTTGACTATCCACAGGAAAAACCACATCCATATTGTCCAGTTAGTACCTTTAATCCGTAATCCGGGAAGATCATTGAAAGTATTCATCACGGTCTTTCCGTAGCAAATGGCGTTTTTCCCGAATTCAAGCTGTATTGCCACTTTAATCACACAACTCAGTAATATGATCCACAATGCAACAAATCCTGCTTTTGCACCAAGTGTTGTGGTGGCGATCAGTTCTCCTGATCCTACAATAGAAGCAGACAGAATAAATCCCGGTCCTAAAAATTTAATCTTCTTAAATAATCCTGAAGGTGGTTCAAGAACCGCCTGCTGAGTCAGTTTATATGGATCAGAATTGCCCGTTATTACCTGAGTTACGCGGCTAAGCCACTTTTTCACTTGTATATTGATAAAATTAAAAAAAATCTTTGATCGATTGATTTATCTGCTTCAGATTTTCAAGCGGGGTATTATAAGGCAGAATCCCTGTACCAAAGATTATATTCTTATACTTTCCGAATCTTTTAAGAAAATACTGTAAATATTCTGAAATTGACAAATGATTGCCATTACAGATTAATGATGGATCGATATTTATCCTGAAAGCAGAATTTTCATATTTCATTAATGTCTTTTCTCTTATGCTGTCATTCACGTTGTAATCCAGCAAAAATGAATTTGCACCGGTATTGATCAGATTATCCAACAGCAGATAAGAATTTCCCCCAAGTATTAACGGCCTGTAAACAATGTCCTGTTCTCTCAAATAATCAAACAATTCCTTATGAAATGGAAAAACAATATCCCTGTAAATCTCAGGAGAAATAAGCGGCGGAGATGCAAATGAATCGAAAACAACTACATCAATCTCATTTTGAATAATCCCTTTCAGATATATCTTAATTGTTTTAGTACAATAATCCAGGAGTTCCATTACCTTATCACTATTTAAAACACAGTCGGTAAGCAACTTATCACCAAAATAGATTTTTGATGCCATTGAAAACGGACCAGAGATGCCGCATCTGATATATACACCGGAATTGTATTTCCCAATAACACTCTTTGCTGCATTAATAAAAATATTCATTCTCCCGGAGGGACTTTCAATCCTGTTCAGGTGAGAAATGTCATCAGGTGAATTTAACAGGGGGATTTTTATATCAGGCATATAGTGGCCTTCTCTTGTAACTTCAGCGCCAACTGCTTCTGCTTCGATATTATAGATATCATACGCTGAAGTAACAATCTTCAGATCCAGGAACTCAATTTCTTTTTCAAGGGCAATAATAATTTCTTCTTCATGAAAGCCAAAATCAGAAGGAGATCTCCCTGCAAGCTTTGCTTTCAGATCATATATTGCAGGACAGAATAAGGGTTTGTCATTAATATTGTTTACTGTGTCAATCAGAGTATTTAAGACAGGATTGATTTTCAAATCGGTTCTTTTCAACGTAATTATCAATTGATATCCGGAGCCAAACTTATTTATACCCGGATTTTCATGTCAGATGGAGAAAGATGTCAACCAGCCGTCTGTTGTCAGGAGTACTTCTATGCTATCTTCTTATTAACAGGATCCCATTCAATCC
>DNOQ01000139.1 GCA_003501665.1 Bacteroidales bacterium
TAAATACCTGAAAGACAATGGAGTGAGGATATGGGATGAATGGGCTGACGAGAATGGCAATCTTGGTCCCATTTATGGATATCAGTGGCGGTCATGGCCTTCTGCAGAAGGAAAGAAGATCGACCAGTTGCAAGAGGTGATCGATAACATAAAAAAAACGCCTGATTCAAGGCGGCTGATTGTTAGTGCATGGAATGTCGGAGAAATTGACAAGATGGCTCTTCCCCCATGTCATGTCCTGTTCCAGTTTTATGTTGCCGGCGGAAAATTATCCTGCCAGTTGTATCAGCGCAGTTGCGATATTTTCCTGGGGATTCCGTTCAATATTGCATCATATTCTTTACTGACCATGATGGTAGCACAGGTAACAGGCCTTAAACCGGGTGATTTTGTTCATACCCTCGGAGATGCCCATATCTATCTGAATCACATAGACCAGGTGAAACTGCAGCTGACAAGAGAGCCTTATCCTTTACCCCGTATGGAAATAGACCCCTCGGTAAAGGATATCCTTAATTTCCGCTATGAAGATTTCAACCTTGCTGATTATGTTGCACATCCAAATATTAAAGGGGATATTTCAGTATAATATTAATTCTTATGATCTCAATAATTGCTGCTGTTTCGGAAGATTTCGGAATAGGTAAGAATAATGATCTGCTCTGGCATATTCCGGAAGATCTTAAAAGGTTTAAAAAGCTGACCATTGGAAAAACCGTGATTATGGGAAGGAGAACATGGGATTCACTGCCCAGGAGACCTCTTCCGGGGCGGAATAATGTTGTCCTTACGGATATTCAGGATGAAGTAATTGACAACGCTGTAACTGCTTATTCAATTGAAGATGCATTGAACAAATGCGGGGGGAGTGAAGAAGTTTTTATTATAGGAGGCGGAAGCATATACCATCAGTTCATGCCTTTGGCCGACAGGCTCTATATTACTCATGTTCACTGTAAACTTCCGGCCGATGTTTTTTTCCCGGAAATTGACCTGAAGAAATGGAAGATAGTCAGAAAGGAAAAATCCGTATCGCATTCTGATGATGTTATACCGTATACCTATGTCGTCTACAAAAGAAAACGGTAAGGGCGTTGCATGCAACGCCCCTGTTATTACAACGGTCTCTTATGATATTTATACGTCCGCCTGTGCTTATTTTCAGGATACCTTCAGTACCTTCATATCAACTTTTGCAAGTTTGTGGCTTGCATATTCTATAGTGATAATCAGTTCATCCTTCCCCAGCGAAGGCATTTCGTACATTGCATCAATCATTATTGTTTCGCATATCGATCTGAGTCCCCGCGCGCCAAGCTTATATTCAACAGCTTTATCTACAATAAAGTCGAGTACACCATCGGCAAATGTCAGGTCGATATTATCCATTTTAAACAGTTTGATATACTGTTTCACGAGGGAATTTTTAGGTTCGGTGAGGATTGCCCTCAGTGCTTTCCTGTCGAGAGGATCGAGATGGGTTATGACAGGAAGTCTTCCGACTATTTCCGGGATCATGCCATATGCTCTGAGGTCCTGAGGCGCTATATATTTGAGAAGATTATCTTTATCAACTTTGTTCCGGACTTTCGAAGCGCCATACCCTACAATCTGGGTATTGAGCCTGGAGGCAATTTTCTTTTCAATTCCGACGAATGCTCCACCGCATATGAACAGGATGTTTTTTGTATCAACAGGTATCATTTTCTGTTCAGGGTGTTTTCTTCCGCCCTGGGGAGGGACATTTACTATTGAACCTTCAAGAAGCTTCAGTAATCCCTGCTGGACTCCTTCACCTGACACATCACGTGTTATGGATGGATTATCACCCTCTTTCCTGGCAATTTTATCTATTTCATCAATGAAGACTATACCTTTTTCAGCTGCCTTTACATCGTAGTCGGCGTTTTGCAGCAGACGTGTAAGGAGGCTTTCAATATCCTCACCCACATAACCCGCTTCGGTAAGAACTGTTGCATCAACTATTGTAAAGGGAACATGCAACATTTTTGCCACGGTTCTTGCAAGAAGTGTTTTCCCGGTACCTGTTTCACCCACGAGGATGATGTTCGATTTTTCAATCTCGACATCCTCATCATCGGGTTTCTGCATCAGTCTTTTATAGTGATTATAGACTGCTACGGAGATTACTTTCTTGGCCATATCCTGACCTATAACATACTGATCGAGGAAATGCTTTATTTCTGAGGGTTTAAGAAGATTAATTGTGTCGAACCTGGAACTTTTCTTTGATCCCAGTTCCTCAGTCATTATGCCGTATGCCTGCTCGATGCAGTGGTCACAGATATGACCTTCGAGACCGGCAATAAGTATGTTGGCCTCTTTTTTTGTTCTGCCGCAGAATGAACATTTATCCATTTTATTCTAACGTTCGGTTTTCTGGAGGATCTCATCGATCATTCCATACTCTTTTGCTTCAATTGAAGTCATCCAGTGGTCCCTGTCGGAATCCTTTTCGACCTTTTCTACCGGATTACCTGTATGCAGGGCCAGGATTTCATAAAGTTCTTTTTTAATCTTAAGGATCTCACGGGCCTGTATTTCAATATCAGATGCCTGTCCTTCAAAACCTCCCATGGGCTGATGGATCATAATCCTTGAATGTTTAAGAGCAGACCTTTTACCCTTTGTTCCTGCAGTAAGGAGAATAGCTCCCATTGATGCTGCCATACCCGTACAAATTGTTGCGATATCGGCTGAAATATATTGCATTGTGTCATATATTCCCAGCCCGGCATGCACACTGCCCCCGGGGGTGTTAAAATATATCTGGA